>NZ_CDXDOR010000195.1:0-7480 GCF_978021225.1 Frankia sp. CeTa3Moorea
CCACGATAGAAGCCGGCAAGGGCCGCAGGGACCTGACGGTCGCGATCATCACCGGTGCGGGCGGCACGTTCCGCTCCAGCATGGCGGACGCCGCAACGCCGCGTCCCGGCCCACCCGGCCCTGCTGGCCGCATCCCGGAACTCCAGCCATCCCGCCACGCGTGCCCGCCTAATTACGACATCCACCGTAATTCGAAGAGCCGAACTGTTCCGCGCCCAAACCTGTTGTACGATGAATCCGCAACGAATTCTCCTTCTACGAGAAGGACCAGGAAATAACGACCATGACCACTATTGCCACCGAGGAGCGTATCTCCTGGCAGCGCGCGACAATCGAGGAGCACATCCGCCAGGAGAATGCCAAGGATTGGGAGAAGGTCTACGACACCTTCCTGCGCGACAAGCGCGCCTTCTACGACGTCGTCCCGCTAAACGCCCGCTACGAAGGAATCAACGGCGTTCAGGAGTTCTACGAAGCGCTCGCTCTTGCCCTACCGGACTTCATCGTCACTGTCACCGGAGAATACGACCTCCCCGGCTACTCCTGGCGAGAGGTGACCCTGGCAGGGACACATCAGGGCGAGTTCGCCGGCATCGCCCCTCAGGGTCGTCCGGTTCATTTCGAAAGCGTTGTGCTTTACATCTTCAGTGACCAGGAACCGGACAAAATCATCGCCGAGCGCGCGTACTGGGACAACGACTCGATCTTCCGTCAGATGAAGGGGGAGACCGATGCTCCGCGCGGCGGCGTGGGCCTGACTGACCGCGAACCCATCCGAACGGCCATCGCCTGACCCGAACCCGCGGGCAGGGCGCGCCCTCGTCGCGCGAGCACCGCCGTGTCTCTCCCTGGACGCGGCCTCTCCCTAAGGGCAGCACCCCCGCCAAGACGCCGCCAACCAGGGAAAACGGCAGCGTTCAGGACACCGGGGGCAGCTCAGGGGGCCGGGTGCAGCTCCGTGCGCAGCTCGTGGCTGCCGTCCGGCCGGGAGGCCTCGTAGTACAGCCGCCGGCCGCCGTCCGGGAGCTCGACCACGCTGACGTAGCGCAGGGCGCCGTCCCCGTCCGGACAGACCGCGACCGGCTCGGTGCCGACCGCGTGGAACCGGTCGACGGTCACCCCGACGGCGAGGCCGGTGCGTTCCGCCCAGTTCTCCGCCGCGGTGGCCCGACCGTCGTACAGGGCGACCGGCTGGGAGCCGCCCGTGAGCACGGAACTGATCCGCACGCCGCGGGCGTCCCAGCAGCCGGGCCGGGGCGCCAGCGCCGTTCCGGTCCAGGTCCAGGTCATGCCGTCCGGGCTCGTGGCGTGGCGGCTGTCCATCCGGTCCGTCGCCAGCGGGTCGTCGAGCAGGTGGCAGGAGGCCCACAGATGCCACTGCCCGCCGTAATGGACCACGACCGGGTCCTTGACGGCGAGGCTGGCCGGATCGCCGGGCAGGACGGTGCGGCGGCGGGCCGGGTCGAACGCCGTGGGGTCGTCGGCCTCCAGCAGGTCCACCCACCAGTGCGGGCTGCCCGGAGCCGCGCAGCTCACATAGAGCCGCCATGATCCCTGCGGGGTCACCACCAGAGCGGGCCGCTCCAGGCTCTCGGCGCCGAACGGGTCCCGGGGCACGACGGCGATCTCGGTGAAGTTCTCCCCGTCGGTGGAGCGGGCGATGACGACGCCGAAACCCCGGCCGATCCCGATGGGACGGCGCAGCCGATAGGCCAGATGGAATACGCCATCCACCGTAATGGCGCACGGCGCGCCGGCCCAGTACCCCGGGCCGTCACCGGGCGGCGCGACCACGGTCACGGCGGGCCTCAGTCCGGGGAGCGGTACGGTCGTCGCCACCAGGTGCTGTTTGCTCATTACCACGCAGCAACCCTACCGGCGGGGTAAGGATGACGAACGTTCCGTTCCGTTCACGCCGTCCCGCCCTGACCGCTACCATCTTGAGGTCCCCGGTCGGATTACTGGAATATGCGAGGTGCGTACCCCGGCCCCGGGGCTGCCTACGGCCGGATCCGCCCGCGGCCGACCCCAGTCGCTCATCGACCCCAGTCGCCCACCGACCCCAGTCGTCCAGGAGCGCCCGTCATATGGCCCTTCCCGACTTCCTCGTGATCGGCGTGCCGAAAGCCGGAACGACGGCGCTGCACGCGGCACTCGTCCGGCACCCGGCGCTGTTCCTCCCGTCGGCGAAGGAGCCGAAGTTCTTCCTGTCACAGGGGCCGCCGCCGGCCCGGGGCGGCCCCGGTGACGCCCAGACGTACCAGGAGCACGTGTGGCGGCGGGCCGGCTACGAGGCGCTGTTCGATGCCGCTCCGGCGGGGACGCTCAAGGGCGAGGCTACTCCGTTCTACCTCTACGACCTGGACGCCCAGAACCGGGTCAGGCGGCTCCTGCCGAAGGCGCGGATCATCGTCATGCTGCGCAACCCGGTCGACCGCGCGCATTCGAACTGGACCCATCTGTGGGCGGCGGGGCTGGAGCCGGAACGTGACTTCGTCCAGGCCTGTGCCCTAGAGCGTGAGCGCCGGGACGCCGGCTGGGCCCAGTTCTGGCACTACGTCTCCCTAGGCCTGTACGGGGAGCAGCTCAGCCATCTGTTCACCCTGTTCTCCCGCGACCAGGTCCTGCTGCTGCGCTACCGGGACCTGCGCGACTCCCCCGCCGCCACGCTGGACCGGGTCTGCGAGTTCCTCGGCGTCGAGACAGGTCTGGTGGACCTGGTGCCCGCCGAGAACGTCACGCCGTTCGTCGCGGACACCCCCGTGAACAGCGTGCTGCGCGCGGCGCTGCGCACCGGCGGGCGGATCGGGCATCACTTCCCGGTTCCCGTGCGCAGGACCTTCCGCGGTCCGCTGCTCACCGCGTTGCAGCGGCAGAAGGGCGGGCGCCCGAAGCTCACCCCCGAGCAGCGCCGCGCCGTGCTGCCGTATTTCGTCGACGACATCGCCCGCCTCGAGGAGATCACCGGCCTGTCCTACGCCGACTGGCTCACCGTGGGCCTCAAACCCGAGGTCATCGACTGACGGGGCCGGCGACGGGCGGGGCCGGCCGAGGTCAGCCGAGCGATCGTGGGTCGGCGGGCACGTCGACGGCATGGGCGCGCAGCGCCTCCAGCGGGATGACCTCCAGGGCGCGTTCGTGCGTCGAGGCCAGCACGACAGGCGCGGCGGCCCCCGCCTCGTAGGCCTGCAGCCACCGCACCGCGACCACGCACCAGCGGTCACCCGGGCGCAGGCCGGGGAAGGAATACTCGGGTCGGGGCGTCGACAGGTCGTTGCCGACCTGCCGCTGGTGCCGTAGGAACTCGGTGGTGACCACCGCGCACACGGTATGGCTGCCGAGGTCCTCCGGACCGGTGCTGCAGCACCCGTCGCGGTAGAAGCCGGTCACCGGGTCGGTGCCGCAGGGCTCCAGTTCCCCACCGAGAACATTCCGTTCATCTGCCACATCGACAGTTTCTCCCACTCGTCCGGTGGCGACACGGCAACCACCCGGATCGGGCCCGCGAGGTCGCTCACCGCAGCTGTGCGGGCAGCGCGTCGGCATGCACGACGGTGAGGGCGCTCACGGCGCGGGTGAGGACGACGTAGAGCCGGCGCAACCCCTGCAACGGCCACGCCTCACCCGCCACGATCGCGGCGGGTTCCACCACGATGACATGGTCGAACTCCAGTCCCTTGGCGAGCGAGGCGGGCACGAGGCAGGCCCACCCGGGTGGGGTGTCCCCGTCGAGCGGGACGATCGGCAGCCGCGCGGCGTCCAGCGCCGCCGCGAGTGCCGCCACCTCCCGGTCGGCGATGATGATCTCCAGCGAGCCGGGGTGGGGCAGGGTCCGGCGGGTGTGGTCGACCACCGCGGCGGTGAGCCCCTCCGGGGTGGTCGGGGCCGTCGTCAACGCGCCGCGCGTGGTCCGCGCCGAGGTCGCCGGGCGCAGATCCGGGGCGATGTGGCGCAGGAGCCGGTTCGCGAAGTCGAGGATCTCCGCGGGCACCCGGTAACCGCGGGTCAGCACCTCCAGGTGCGCCGTGGGTTTGCCGAGCTGGGCCAGCAACGTCGGCCACGAAGTCGCGGCCCAGCCGGTGGTGCCCTGGGCGATGTCCCCGAGGACGGTGGCGGAGCCGTCCGCGCAGCGGCGGCCGAGCGCGCGGCCCTGCATCGCGGAGAGGTCCTGCGCCTCATCGATGATCACGTGCCCGAAGCCCGGTTCGCTCTCGATGAGGTCCCGGGCCTCATCGATGCAGAACGCGTCGGCGAGCGACCAGCGCGCCGTCCGGGCCCCGCCTCGCGGTGCGCCGGTCAGCAGCAGGCGCTGTTCGTCGCCGGTGAGCACCCCGCTGGCCGCCGACGCCAGGAACGCCGGGTCGGTGAGCAGGCGGTGCACCAGGCCCGGCGCGTCGGCCCGCGGCCAGACCGCCTCGACGGCCTCGCGGACAGACTCGGCGATCCGGCCGGCCAGGCGTGCCCGGGCGGTGCCGTAGCGCAACGCGCCCGCCCGCAGCTGCGCAATCAGGTCGGCGGCCAGGTCCGCGAACTCGTCGGCAACGCCCGACGGATCACCGTCGCCATCCGGGCGTCGCCCTTGAGCGCGGCCACGTCGTCGGGGTCCGTGCCATGCACGGCGACCGCGCCCACCACGTCGTCGAGGGTGCTGTGCCGCACCGTGAACTCCCCGAGAGAGGGCAGCACCGCGGCGATGTAGCCGGGGACCCGGGGCGCGTCAGGCCCGTAGTCGACCCGGGCGAAGAACAGCGGCGTCGAATCCTCCTGCTCGGTGAAGCTGGCGAGCCGCCGTTGCTTCGCCAGCTTCAGGTAGGCGTTCGTCACCTTGTCCACGACCGCGTCGCCCGCGGTGATCTCCGTTCCCTCGATCTCGGCCCGCATCCCCGCCAGCGCCCGCCGGCTGCGCTGGAGGTGCTCGCGTTCCGCGGCCAGCTCCGCGTCCGGTCCGGCCACCTCGACAGCCACCTCGACAGCCACCTCGACGGTCAGATCGACCGGATCCGCATCCGGTTCGGCGTTCATGCTGTCGATCACCACCGAGCACCCCTTTCTTAAGTCGGCAAGAAATGCTATCCGGGCGAAGACGGCACTCCCCGCGTTCCTTGAGGACCGAGGCTGGCGGAGTCGCGTGTTCAGCTCACATCCAGGACGGCGGGTCTATAGCGGTTCGTGACCGGATGGCATGCTGTAGGGCATGGGCGTGGATACGGGGGTCCAACCCTCGGACGACAACACCGCGGGGGTGCCGGCGAAGACGGACTTCTTCGTCTCCTACACCGCGGCCGATCAGCAGTGGGCGGAGTGGATCGCCTGGCAGCTGGAGGCGGCCGGCTACCGGGTACTGATCGAGGCCTGGGACTCCATCCCTGGCTCGAACTGGGCTTTCCGCTTCCAGCAGGGCGTCACCGAGGCCGCGCACACCATCGCCGTGCTCTCCGAGGCCTACCTGGCCTCCGACCGCGTCCAGGCGCAATGGCGCGCCGTCCACGCCGCCGACCCGCTGGGCTTCGCCAGCAGGCTGATACCCGTCAAGATCACCAACTGCCCTCTGCCTGATCCGCATCCGCTCCGCCAGATCGTCTCGTTGGACCTGTTCGGCCTCGACGAGCCTGCCGCCACCACCCGCCTCACCAAGAAGATCAACGCCCTGCGCAAGGGCAGGGAAAAACCAAGCAAGCCGCCGCCCTTCCCTAAGCCTTCCTGGCCTGGCCCGGTTCTGCCTGAGGACCCATCACACAGTGGCCGCTCCACTATTGTCATTCGCGCTTGGCGGGGTGTCTGGCACGGGGTTCGTGCCCACCCGTGGTGGACCCTTGCCATCGTGGTCGTGGTCGTGGTCGTGGTCGTGGTCGTTGTGTGGCTGCTCTGGCTGAGAGACGATCCCGACCCCGCCCCCGCCCCACCATCCGGGCCGAAAATTGCTGCGATAGGCCAGTGCGACAGTGTCTCGATCATGACTGGTCAGCCGGACAGCCCCTACAACAAGTACGGCGAGGCGCTGGCCGGTCTCCTCCGCACGGCCTACCCCGGCACGAAGGTGAACGTCGTAACGACGATCGGCAGCGCCCACAACCTGAACACCCTGCGCGACCCCAACGCACGCTGCACTCTGTCGATCGTCCAGCTCACAACAGCGGTCGACGCCCGCTACGCTGTGTCGCAGTTCGCCGGCTCCCCGATAGACGAGTTGCGTTCGGTCGGACCGCTATGGTTCGACCTGCTGCAACTCGTCGTACGCCAAGACTCCGACATCACTACCGCAGACCAGCTCTGCTCCGGAACACGCGTCGCCACCGGACTCCCGGACTCCGGAACCTTCCAGATCGGGCAGGTTCTCTTCCGCCAGATCCAGCTCGCCGCCGGCCCACAGCCCTCTGCCTGTTCCCTCACGCCTGCCACACCTGAGCCGATGACGCTGGTCAACGGCCTAGCAGCACTGCGCGCCGGGCACGTCGACGCGGTGCTGTGGTCGGGCGGAGCACCCACCGACGAAATCTACCGGGAAGCAACAGAAGGAGTAGGCCTGCGCCTGCTCCCCCTCGCCGTCTACCAGCGGGCCATGGAGACCGAATGGGACAACTTCTACCGGTCCAAGGCAGGGAACAGCTTCGCCCGCGGGCAGATCTACGGCAACCAGACCATCGGGCCCCAGGACTACCCCGGCATCGAACCAGCCTCCACCGTCGCCATACCCAACGGCATCGTCGCGACCGAGGCCACAGACCCCGACCTGGTCCGCTACACCGCCCAGGCCCTCACCAACCAGCGCGCCGTCTTCGAACGCGCACTGTGGCCCGACGACGCAGGCCGGCACTTCCTAACAAGCCGCCAGACGGTAGGGACCAATCCCGCCTACTGCCTGGTACCCCTACATCTCGAGGCGAAGAAGTACTACGAATCAGTCAAGATCCACCAAGGCTGCCCGGCATCCTGACACCGACTGTGCGCCGAACAGCGTCACCGCCACCAGCACGACGGTCGCGATCGGGCTGACGCTCCCGGCGGCCAGCGCCGCGATGCCCGGCTGTTGACATCCTCCCCCGCGTGAACGCGAGGGATTCCCGGCGGCGGTCATGCCGCGTCCCGGGTGGTTGACGCTTCGCAGCCCGACGTAACCGCCGTGGCTCCACGTCCGTTCACGACACGGGCTGTACGCCCGGGACTTGCGTCCTGTCCTGCCGCGAGAATGTTCAATGCCGCGTTCGTGTCCGCGTTCCCCTGCCAACCACACGAGGTGCAGGCGAACAGCGCCTGCGACCGGCGGGACACTGGATCGACGAACCCGCAGGCATGGCAACGCTGCGAGGTGCGCGGCGCCGGGACTTTCACCAGCTCCCCGCCTTCACGGGCGGTCTTGTAAGCAAGATGCTCGCCGAGCCTGCTCCAGGCTGCCGCGAGGATCGCCCGGTTCAGCCCGGCTTTCTGCCGGACGTTCTTCCCGGGCGCCTCCATCGTGCCCCGCGCCGACCGGGTCATGTTC
>NZ_CDXDOR010000196.1:0-7461 GCF_978021225.1 Frankia sp. CeTa3Moorea
CGTTCTTCGACGGGTCGTAAATTCCGTAGGGCACCGCCTTCGGCACATTCGGGTCCGGGAAGTCGTGGTCCTTGACACGGACCGGATCCCCCTTCGGCCGATATTCCCGGCCACCGTTGTCGTAGTTGCCGACCAGTTCCTTCTTCTTCGTGTCAACGCTGATCACGGGCTCGCCCGCCGCCTGCTGCTCGGCGACCTGGGCGGCGATGTAACGGAACTGGGCGTCCCGGTCCGGATGCTTCTTCCCCTCCTCGGTTTTCGATAGCGCCTGCAGGCTGTAGCCCATGGACGCGAGCTCGTGGCGCACCGTCGTGTGGCTGGTCCGGAAACCTTGCTCACCCAACTCCCCGGCCAAGGCCCTCGTCGATCTCGTCGTCCACCGCAGCGCGCACATCGGGTCGCCGCGGCTTTCCGGCTCGACGAGCGCATCCAACGCCTCGGTGAATCCCGGCCGCGCCTCCCCTACCGGTTTCCTGCCCGCCCCCGGCCGCCGTACCCGGTCCGACACGTCCACCCCGGCCTGAATTTCCGACGCGCCCCGCCCTACCGTGCCCCGGTCCAACCCGGACGCCTTCGACACGGCGGTGACACCGCCGTGTCCCAGCATTCTCGCGCACCCGCCCGTCAACAGCCTGCGCTGACCTTCGTCGAGGTGGGGTAGGATTTCTGAGAACATAGACGAGAGTTCCTCGTCAGAAATCACATACTCGGCCATTCGTGAAGAGTACGAATCGAGACACGGTCATTGGCGTGCACATTCCCAAGAATTGGACAACGATCGCATCGGCTACGGCTTCCGCGTGCGCACTATTTGCGGAAATTATTTAATTCCAGACCCTTATGCCCGGCGGGCGTCCAGACGGCAGGTAGAGGGTAATCATCACTCTCTACCTGCATAAACGGAACTTGCGGGTCACCCTGGGCTTGGAACCCTAGCCATGGAGTCTGGACCGAGTTCGGGGCGACTCAGAATTCTGAGAGGACTTGACCGGCCGTCGGAGCAGAGCGAGTATGGATACATGACGGAACTCCCACAGTTGCCGTTCGATAATCCAGACATACTCGGCATCGCACCCCAGATGCTCGCGCTACAGCAGGAGGGGCCAATCATCAGGGTGCGGACCGCTGGTGAAGATGCCTGGCTGGTCACCCGCTACGACGAGGTGAAGGTACTACTCGCCGACCACCGGCTCGGTCTCAGTAATCCCAATCCGGAGCAATCGGCCGAGAGCGCGGCCAGGGGCTTCATGGTCGCGCTGATGGCCGGGGACGACTACGACAGCGAGGCCACCAGGCATGCACAGATGCGCGCGCTGCTCGTGCCCCGGTTCTCCACGCGCCGGATGCGCTTAATGAAAAGCCGGATCGAGCACCATGTGGACGACCTTCTCGACCATTTGGCCTCAGACACTCCGCCGACTGACCTGCACCGCGCGCTGTCGTTTCCGTTGCCGACCATGGTGGTCTGCGATCTACTTGGCGTGCCGCTGGCCGACCGGGAGCGTTTCGGGCAGTGGGCGAGAGGCACATTCGACCAGAGCAACAACCAACACTCGGCGAACACTTTTCAACAGGTTGTCAACTACATAACGGAGCTGGTGACACGCAAGCGAACCGAGCCGAGCGACGACATCTTGTCCGAGCTGATCGCCGAGGACGACGGTGCACTGTCCGATGCGTACATTGCCCACTTGGGCTGCGCCGTGCTGTTGTTCGGCTACGAGACCACCATTGTGCGCATTGACCTGGGAACCCTGCTGCTGCTGCGCAATCCGGCCCAGCGTGTCCTGCTGGCCGAGAATCCCAAACTCGCGCCGGCCGCGGTCGAGGAGATTCTGCGCCTGGGAGTGGGGGGCAAGGGATCCAACGCGCTAATACCCCGCTACGCGCACAGCGACATAGCCGTCGGCGAGACAATTATCCGGGCCGGAGATGCGGTGAAGCTGGCCATCGGCGCGGCCAACTACGACGACAGGGCTTTCCCCGCCGGCGACTTGTTCGATCTGGATCGAGACAAGCCCATGTCGCACCTGGCATTTGGGGGCGGCACTCGGCACTGCATCGGCCGCGTGCTAGCCCGGATCGAACTAACCGCGGTGTTTGAGAGGCTGTTCCGCAGAATTCCCAACCTGCGGCTCGCAGTACCCGAGGAGTCGCTGCGCTGGCAGGAGCACCGGATCACCGGCGGGTTCGATGAAATCCCCGTTACCTTCTAATTTTAAGTGGTCTTGCACGAGCGAAAAGACAGTCGTTCACCCTTCATGCTTCCTCCTTCGTGGTCGTAGGCTGGCGCATACCACAAAACCAGTCCGGGGATTACCAGTTGTTTCCCGACGACGTAGCAAACTAGTATGATTCGCGGTGTCGCTCGGCGAGGGTCGAGTGACACTCCACATCGACGGTGGGTTCGCGACGGCCTTCCAGTGTGTCGAAGACATCGGCCGCCGCAATGGCCGGGCTCCCTCGCCCCCAGTAGTTCCATCTTGAGCTATTTCTTCTTTCCACGCATGGGCGTGTCGAGGACAAGGAACCATGACGGAAACTTTCAGCGACTACGTCGACTGTATGCCTCTTCTCGACGACGGTGAGGCTCTCGGCCGGTTCTACGACGAGCACGGCTACGTCTATCTGCGCGGCGCCCTAGACCGTGAACTCGTGCGGACCGCCGCCGAGCAGATGCTCGGGGGGTTGGTCGCACTCGGCCACGCCGCTCCCGGCACCACGCTCGACGCCCTCACCATCGAGTCTTTCGAAGCGGTCGACGAGGTGGCGATGCACGACTACGTCGAGTACGACGACCTGTGGAACCACCCCTCGTCCCTCAAGATCTGGGAGAAGGTCTTCGGTGAGCCCGTCTTCGTCTTCAAGTCGACGACGATCCGCTACTACCCCTCCGCCGCAGGCTCCGCGGTGCCGAGCTTCCTGACACCGCTGCACCAGGACGGCTTCTACATCGGCCCGAACAAAGACTTCCGCACCGTCTGGATGCCGCTGCTCGCGACGACCCGCGGCATAGGTGGCGTCGCCGTCGCCGACAGCAGCCACAAGAAGGGCCCGCGCGAGCACGTCATCGTCGAGAATTTTCGCCGCTTCGGCCACGCCGTGCGCGGTGTCCCGGCGGAGGAGTTTGGTGCGGACGAGCAGCTGCTGTTCTCGCCCATGGAACCGGGCGATGTGATCATCTTCCATGCCTTCACGTGTAGCTGTTCAGCTGGCGTGGTCGGGCGTTCGCGGTCCTGTGTGTGGTGATCGCTTCTGCGGTTACGTCACAGTGGGTCATGATCGCTAGGTTTGGTGTGTGGGGTTCAAAGGGCAGCCGACGTACGAGGAACTCGTGCGTCGGCTCGCGGACCGGGAAGCCACGATCGCGGCCCAGGCCGAGCTGATCGCCCGACAGGCCGGGTTGATTGAGGAGCTGGCCGGGCGGGTCGCTGCACTGGAACGCCAGGCGAGTAAGGACAGCTCGACGTCGTCGCGTCCGCCGTCGTCGGACAGCCCGTATACCAAGGCGCCGAAACGGTCCTCGCGGACGAGGTCGGGGCGGACGAAAGGCAAGCAGCCCGGCGAGCCCGGCCGCACCCGGAACATGGTCGAGGACCCGGACGAGACCGTGACCCTGGACCCACTGACCTGTTCGGACTGCGGGGAGTCGCTGGCCGGAGCGCCGGTGTTCGCGGTGCGCCGCCACCAGGTGTTCGACACCCCACCCGCGCCACCGCGCCCGCACGTGACTGAGTACCGGGTGGTGGCCCGGACCTGCGCCTGCTGCGCGACGACCACCGCCGGCGACCAGCCGGCCGGGGTCGTGGGCCGGGTCTCCTACGGGCCGGGGCTTCTGGCCCGGGCAGCGTGGCTGGTGTGCGCGCATCACCTGCCGATCCGCCGCGCCGGGCAGGTCCTGGCCGCGCTGCTGGGCGCGGCGGTCTCGCCCGGCTGGGTCGCGACCGTGCGTGGCCGCGCAGCCCGTCTCCTTGAGGCCGTGTTCCTGCCCCACGTGAAGAACCTGGTCGCCGCCGCGGCGGTCGCGCACGCGGATGAGACGACCGCCCGCGCTGACGGCAAGCTGCGGTACCTGCATGTGGCCTGCACCGACTACCTCACCGTGATGCACGTCGGGGACCGCACGGCCGGCACGATCGACGCCGGTGGTGTGTGGCCGTCGTTCACCGGCGTCCTGGTCCGCGACGGCTACGCCGGCTACGCCCATGTGACCGGCGCGTTGCACGCCTGGTGCGGAGCGCACCTGCTGCGTGACCTGCGGTCGGTCCACGACGGCGACCCGACCGGGCAGATCTGGGCCGACGCCATGGTCACCACCCTGCTGGACGCCCGCGACGCCGCTGACGCCGCCCGCCGGGCCGGACAGACCGCCCTGGCCCCCGCCGTCGTGGCCCGGACCCGTAACCACTACCTCGGTGCGCTGGCCCGCGGCGACACCGACAACCACGGCAGACGCGACCCGCTGGCCACCGACGCCCGGACCCTGATCGGCCGGTTCCGCCGCTACGAAGACATGATCCTTCGTTTCGCGACGGACCTGGCGGTCCCGTTCACGAACAATGTCGCCGAACGCGATGCCAGACCGGTCAAAGTCCAGCAACGGGTCTCCGGCGGCTGCTGGCGCACCCTGCAAGGCCTCGCCGACTTCGCCGTCGTGCAGTCCTACCTGTCCACCGCCACCAAATGGGGCGTGGACACCCTCGACGCGCTCACCCGGCTGTTCACCACTGGCGCCTGGCTCCCACCCACCACCCAACCCGCATAACCGAAACGATCAGCCGCCAGCGACTCCAGCTGAACAGCTACCTTCACGTGCCACAAGTCCATCCCGAATGTTTCGGTTAACCCGGCCGGTATGCGGATGTCGATGGACACTCGCATCCAGCCCGCCTCGTCGCCTCGCGGGTTCAATGCCCTGACCCCCTGGACGGAGTCCGCGAAGGACTCCTCCAAGGGAATCATGTCGAAGATCACCGGTACCCCCACCATCACCGAGTGACGTTGCTAGCCCCGCACTCGCCTCAACTGTCCCCCTCACAGACGCCTGGGTAGGCAGCACATGACGAAACGCGAAGGCCTCCCTCTTCTGGAGGAGCCCGACGCGACGCCGGGGCTCCTGGCCGGCACGGAACCGGCCGCCGCGGGGCTAAGCGGCATTGCCCTTATGGTGGTGCTCACCGGATACGCCCTGTCCATCGTGGACGCCTCCATCGTCAATGTGGCACTGATCTCGATCAGGCACGACCTCCATGGCGGCCCCGCCGCGCTGGAACTGGTGGTGTCCGGCTACGGTCTCACCTACGCCCTCGGCTTGGTGCTGGGCGGACGGCTGGGCGACGCCTTCGGCAGACTGCGCCTGTACGCCTACGGGCTCGCGGCGTTCACCGTCACCTCGGCGCTGTGCGGACTCGCCCCGACCATCGAGTTCCTCGTCGCGGCCCGGCTGCTGCAGGGCGCCGCCGCGGCCATGCTCGTACCGCAGGTGCTAGCGACGATTCAGACGGCCACCGAGGGCCAGGCGCGCGCCCGTGCGATCGGCATATACGGCGTGACCGCGGCCCTCGGCATGGTTACCGGGCAGATCCTGGGCGGGCTGCTGGTCTCGCTGGACGTCGCCGGGATCGGCTGGCGGTCGGTCTTCGCGATCAATGTGCCGATCGGAGTGACCGCGCTGCTGGCCGTCCGGCGCGTCCCTGCGACCAGGGCCGATGCGAAGCCGGGCTTCGACCCGGTGGGCACCGTGCTGTTCGGCGTCACCATGGTCTGTGTCCTGACCTTGGTCGTGGTGGGCCCCGACCTGGGCTGGCCGCTGTGGCTGTGGTCGCTGCTCGCGGTCGCCGCAGTGGGGGCGCTAGCGCTGGCGCAGGCTGAACGCAGGCTGGAGGCGCGGGGCGGCTCACCGCTGTTGTCCCCGTCGGTGCTATCCCATCCGGGGATGCGCAGCGGGCTGGCGGCGGTCGTGCCGTTCTCCGCCAGCTTCGGTGCCTTCCTGTTCGTCTACGCACTGATCGCGCAGGGTTGCTTCGACCTCTACGGGCTCGCCTCTGGCGGGGTGCTGATGCCGTTCGCCGCGGCCTTCTTTGTGGTGGCGCTGTTCACCCCGAGGATCGCGGCGGCCCTGGGCCGCCGGATCGTCACCCTGGGCGCTCTCGTTCAGGCCACGGGCCTGTTGCTGCTGGCGCTGGTGATATGGCTGGGCTGGCCGCATCCCTCTCTGGCGCTCGTGCTCGTCGGGATCGCCTTCTTTGGCGTAGGCGCGGCGCTGATCGGCCCGACGCTGTTCCGGATGGTCCTGGCCGATGTACCCCCCGCGCAGGCCGGCATGGGGAGCGGTGTGCTGGTGACTAGCCAGCAGATGGCGACCGCGCTGGGCGCGACCGTCGGCGGAACCCTCTTTGTCTCCTTGGCCGGTTGGCTGTCGACGGCGTTGGCGGCTGTGCTCGTTCTCGCCCTGTTGATCTGTCTCTCGGTGACCGTTCTCATGATCAGCCTAAAACTCCCCGATCCCAGCTGACACCCACGCCCCTCGAACGGCGCGATTTGATTCAGATCTTCTCGCCGACAACCCTATCCGCAACGGCGCGCCGTCCTTCGGTTTACCCGCCTACAGAAGCGGAGACAGCCAAGTGCAGTTACAGACAAGGACAGCAGTTGTGACCGGTGCGGCCAGCGGCATCGGTCTCGCCCTCAGCGCCCGCTTCGCACGAGCCGGCGGCGGCGTGGTCATGGCGGACATCGAAGGCGACACGCTGCACCGCCGGGCCGCCGAACTCACCGCACAGGGCGCTCAGGTCACCGCAGTGACCGCTGACCTGACCGACCCGGACGCCGTTGAACGGCTCGCGGACACGGCGTTCGACCTGCTCGGCGACATCAACGTGGTGTGCAACAACGCCGGGGCCCTCGGCCCCGTGGGACAGCCCCTGTGGGAGGTGCCGCTGGAACGGATGCGGCAGGTCTTCGAGGTGAACCACTGGGCGCACGTTCTGGTGGCCCGCGCCTTCGTCCCCCGGCTGCTGGAGCGCGGCCGGCCCGCCCATCTGATTCACACCGCCTCGATGTCCGCCTTTGTCGTCGGCGCCGGCAGCGCCGCCTACGCCGCCTCCAAGCACGCCGACCTCGCGGTCGCCCGCAGTCTGCGCGCTGACCTGCGGGGCACCGGCGTCCGGGTGTCGGTGCTGTGTCCTGGCCGGGTCGACACCCCCATGGTCCAAGGTCTGACGGCCCCGCGCGGCGCGGGCGGCGACACCTCGGTGAGCGCTGAGGACGTCGCCGGACTCGTGTGGGAGGCCCTCGGCTCCGACCGCTTCTATCTCTTCAGCAACTCCGACACCCCGGTGCGGCTACGCGATCAGTTCGACGATGTATGGCGTCATGTTTCCCTTCCGCACCCTTTCCCCGAGGGGGTGCTTCTCTTTGAGAGGTGGGTGGTTCCGGATTATCCCGGGCGGGCGGGGGCGG
>NZ_CDXDOR010000197.1:0-7427 GCF_978021225.1 Frankia sp. CeTa3Moorea
GTAGGAGGGTGCGGGTGGGGCATGCCGTTGTCATGGCGCCCACCGATCCCCGTTCCCGCCACCCGCAGCCCGGACCGGCCCATGCCGCCCGACCCCGTTCCGGCCACCTCCGGTCGGGTGGTCCGGCGGGCGGTCCGGGCCCGGCGCCGCCGGGATCCGCCCGCTCGTCCATCGATCCCGACCCCGCGGTCGCCACCGGTCTTGAATCCGGTGGCGGGGTGCCCCCAGGGGAGACGCCGCCCGGCGAGGACTCCATGGCTGGGGCGGTCAGCGGCGATCAGCCCAACGCCGGCCCGGGCACGCCCAATCGGACCCCGATGGCCATCACTCTGATCGCCGTCGGCGTCGTCGTCCTGCTTGTCGCCGCGTTCCTCATCGCGGAGGCGATCATGGGTGCGGGTTGAGCGAATGGCCCGGCGGCCGGCCCGGCATGGCATGGCATGGCATGGCGTGGCGTGGCATGCCATGCCGACGGGTCGTGTCGATCGCGGCCGCCTGGCCGTAGGGTCCTGGCCGTAGGATCCGGGGATGGGGACCTGATGTGCCATCTGATGTGCCGGGGCGGACGTCAGGACTGGCCGCCGAGTTCCTTCGAGACGGCGTTCGGCCCGTTGTACTGACGGTCCGGTATGTGTTCGAGGTCCTGGATGATGGACTCGTCCGCCCCGTTCTCCTTCGCCTTTTTCACGATTGTCGCGCGATCGGCCGGATAGTCGATTCCCTTGAGATACTTCTGCGCTTCGATGGCGGTAGTCATGCAGCGAGGACGACCCCTCGGCCGCGGTCCAAACCCCGCGCCGAGACCCCCGGACCCGCAGAACCTCTGTACTGAGTCGACGGCGTCGAGGGCGTCGACGGCGTCGAGCACATCGGCCGGGGTGAGGGTGAGCAGGCCCGGATCGGGGGCTGCGGAGAATGGATCGCCGCGACGGCCCGCCCACAGGGCACGATGGCGCGGGCGGTCCGGCGGGGGCCCCCACGCGGCCGGTGAGACCGGCCCGAACAGCAGCACCGACGGGATGCCGTAGGCCGTGGCCAGGTGTCCCACCCCGGTGTCGGTGGCCACGACGAGCCGGGCGTCGGCGACGAGGGCACACAGCCCGAGCAGGTCGGTGTCGCCGGCGAGGACGGCAGCGGCGGGGAGCCCCGCGCGACGGGCCACCTCGGTGGCGAGGGCGGCCTCCGGGCGGCTGCCGGTCACGACCACCCGGTGACCACGCCTGGCCAGGCCCCGGGCCACGCTCACCCACCGGTCGACCGGCCAGCGGCGGGCAGGGGCGGCCCCGCCCGGATGGACCATCGTGACGCCGATGAGCGGGGCAGCCTGGTCGGACTGGTCGGGTCCGGGGGTCTGGTCGGGTCGGGCGGGCAGGCTGGGTCGGTCGGGTCGGCTTAGTTGGCTTGGCCGGTGGGATGGGGCGGGTCGGTCCAGAGCCAGGTCCCTTGGGTCGCAGGGCACCCCGTAGGCGGCGAGCATCCGGCACCAGCGGACCACCTCGTGCTCCTCGGCCTGCTCCTCGGCGCCCGCGGGCGCTTCATCGGGACCGGGCTCGTCCCAGCGGGGGCCTGCGGGCAGGTCGAAGGCCCACAGTCGGCGGGGGTCCGCGGCGCGCAGGGTCGCGGTGGACTCCGGTCCGCGGCCGTGCAGGTTGACGGCCAGGCCGGGCCGGTCGAGCAGGCCGGGCCGGTCGAGCAGGCCGGGTCGGTCGGGTCGGTCGAGCCGCACCGGTCTCAGCGGCGCCGTGTCGAGTACGCCGTTGACCGTGCCGGACAGCAGTGCCAGCGGTTCGAGCCAGCGCGGCGCCGCCAGGACGATGCGCGCCGCCGGCAGGTGCCGGCGCAACCCCCGCAACGCGGGCAGGCCGGTGAGCAGGTCACCGAGCCCGAGCGCGCGCAAGACGACGACGTTGTTCCCGGGTCGCGCGGGGCCGTTGTTCCCGGGTCGCGCGCGACCGCGCGACGTCCCGGTGCCCCCGGGCGAGCCGGTGATCGAGCTGGCGATCAAGGGTAGGAGGTTTCCCAGGACGACGTCACGACCAGCTCCCTGATCTCGCACCCGGCCGGTTGGGCCAGGACGAACAGCACGGCGCGGGCCACGTCCTGCGGCCGGTTGAGCTTGGCGTCGGGTCCCGGCTTGTACTGTTCGTCACGGTCGTCGAAGAAGGCCGTCGTCATCCCGCCCGGCACGAGGAGCGTGACGCCGAGGCGACCCTTGAACTCCTCCGCCAGCGCCCGGGTGAACCCGATGACGCCGAACTTCGACGCACAGTAGGCCGATGCGTCGCCCGCGACCCGAAGCCCGAGGGTGGAGGCGCACGTCACGATGCGCCCCCCGGAGGTCTCCAGATACGGCAGCGCGCCGCGGACCACCGCCGCGGTACCCAGCAGGTTCACCCCGACGATCCGGTCCCAGTCGGCGCCGTTCAATGATCCGAATGGCGCCGGGTGGTCGGTGCCCGCCGCGGTGAACACACCGTCGAGTCGGCCGCCCTCCCGTTCGACGAGCTGCCGGGTGGCCGCCTCCGCCGCCCGGCCGTCGGCGAGGTCGACGATCTCGTGCGGTGCCGACGGCGCCGGCCGCCGGTCGAGGACCAGCGGACGGCCGCCCGCGTCCCGGACGGCCGCGACCACCGCGGCCCCCAGTCCCGAGGCCCCGCCGGAGACGAACACGGTTCCGGGACCGCCCGGCGACGCCCCGCTCGCCGCTGTCGCGTGTGCCGTCGATGCAACCGCCGAGCCGGCGGCCGGCGTGTCGATGGTGGACGTGCCGAAGGTGGTGTCAGGTGCCGCCACGGCGTACCGCCTCTCTGATCATCTTTGTGGTGGAACGGCCTTCGAGATAGGGCAGGACGACTGCCTGCCCCTGCCAGGACGCGACGACGGCGGCCTCCGGCAGGTCGGCGACCGCGTAGTCACCGCCCTTCGCGAACACGTCCGGGCATAGCTCCCCGAGCAGCCGGGCGGGGGTGTCGTCGTCGAACACCGCCACGGCGTCCACGCTGCCCAGACCCAGCAGCACGGCGGCCCGGTCGGCCTGGCTCACCAGCGGCCGGTCCGGGCCCTTGAGCCGCCGGACCGAGGCGTCGCTGTTCAGGCAGACGACGAGACAGTCGCCGAGCCGGCGGGCGGCGGCGAGGACGGAGACGTGGCCGGCGTGCAGCAGGTCGAAGCATCCGCCGGTGGCCACGACCACGCCGCCGCGGGCCCGGGTACGGCGCACCACGTCGAGGGCGGTCGTCGCGTCGAGGGCGGTCGTCAGATCGTGACCGCCCCCGCCCCTGTCTCCGTTCCCGCCCCGGCCTCCATCTCCGCCTCCGTCTTTCCGGGCGAGCGTCGAGACCCCGCCGGCGGCGAGGAAGTCGCTGGCGGCGCGGGTCGCGGCGACGACGGTCTCCGACGGCAGCGCACCCGCGCCCAGCAGCGCCGTGGCGGTCGCGGCGAAGCGGTCGCCGGCGCCGCAGGGATCCGCGGCGACCGGCGTCGCCGGTGCGATCAGTGGGGGCGTGTCCGAGGCACCGACCAGCAGGGCACCGCGTTCGCCGAGGGTGATCGCGACGCCGGCGGCACCCCAGTGGGCCACGAGCCGGCGGCCGCGGTCCGTAGCCTCGGCGATGGGGTCCCGGCGCACCGTGGCGTTGCGGGTGAACCACCGCGCCTCGGCCAGGTTCGGCGTGACGAGCGTGGCGCCGCGCGGGGGCACGTCACCCCGCGGGTGCGGATCCCAGACGAGTGGAACCCGCCGTGCCCGGCCGGCGAGCGCCGCGGTGACCGGGCGATGCCGCGCGAGCCCGTGACCGTAGTCGGCGACGAGGATCGCCCGGGCCGCGGCGAGCGCCCGCCGGCCCGCCTCGGGAAGCGTGTCGCGCACCGCGCCGCGCACCGCGTCACCGGTCCCGCGATTGTCGCCGGTCCCGCGATCGAGACGCAGCAGGGTGCTGGTGCCGGTCCGCATCCGGATTTTCTGCGGTGTCGGGCCGTCGAGCCCGAGGTCGACGACGGTGACGCCGGCGTCGGCGAGCAACGCGGCGAGGCGTCGCCCGCCCTCGTCGTCAGCCAGGGCGGTGACGAGGACGACGTCGTGACCGTCGCGGGCGGCGAGCAGGGCGGCGAGGCCCGCGCCGCCCGGCCGGGCTAGGTCGTCGGTCTGGTCGAGCACGGGCACCGGCGCATCGGGGGCCAGCCGTTCGACCCGGCCGACGAGGTCGCGGTCCAGCAGCGTGTCTCCGACGACGACCAGCGGCCGCCGCGGGGACGGTGGGGGAGCGCATTCCGGTGGGGCAGCGCATTGCGGTGTGGACGCGGACGAGGCGGCGGATCGCGGCGGGGTCTCCCGGGTCGGCGGGGTCTCCCGGGTCGGCGGGGTCTCCCGGGTCGGCGCGACGCCCAGCGCGACGTCACAGGCCGCGCAGAGAACGTGCACGGCGACCAGGTGGGTCTCCTGCACGGTCGCGGTCGACGGTTCGTTTTCGCGCGGTTCGTTCTCGCGCGGTTCGTTCTCGCGCGGTTCGTTCTCGCGCGGTTCGCTCTCGCCTGCGCGCCCGGTCGCCACGATCTCGTCGCAGGCGGCCGCCAGTGGGCTGTCGGCCCGGCCGACCAGCGCCCACGTTGTCAGGCCCAGCTCCCGGGCCGCGTCGGCCGCGTGCAGCAGATTGGCGCTGCGGCCCGAGGTGGACAGCAGTATCAGGACGTCGCCGGGCCGGCCGTGGGCGCGCACCTGGCGGGCGAACACGTCGTCGTAGCCGAAGTCGTTGCCGATCGCGGTCAGCGAGGAGGTGTCAGCGTGCAGCGGGATGGCCGACATCGGGGCCCGGTCGTCGCGGAACCGGCCGACCAGCTCCGCGGTCAGATGCTGGGCTTCGGCGGCGGATCCGCCGTTGCCGGCGGCGAGCAGCCGGCCGCCCGCGGCCAGGACCTCGGCCAGCCGGGTCCCCCAGGCGGCGAGCCGGTCGACGTCGAGTCCGTCCAGCGCCAGCTGCAACGCGGCGACGTGGCCGCGCCCGGACGGCATCGGCTGGCATGCCGCCGGGAGCGGTGCCGGTCCCGGCGCCGGTGTTGGTGCCGGTCGGTCCATGGGTCAGACCCCCGCCGGGAGATAGGGACGGCCGAAGCGGGACGTGCCGTGGCGGGTCAACCGCTGGTAGCTGCCCAGGGTCAGCGTGGCCACCCGGTCCCAGGAAAACAGGGCGCGGGCGCGCCGGGCGCCCTGCTCGCCGAGTTCCCGCCGCCACGCGGGGTCGCCCATCAGCTCGGCAAGGGCCTCAACGATCCGTTCCGGGGACCGTGGTGGCACGTGCAGGCCGGTCTTGCCGTCCACGACCGTGTCGACGAGACCGCCGACGGCCGAGGCGACGACGGGCACGCCGCAGGCCATCGCCTCCAGTGGGACGATGCCGAACGGTTCGTACCAGGGCACGCAGGTGACGACATCGGCGGAGCGGTAGAGGGCGGGCAGTTCGTCGTGGTCGACGCGCCCGATGAAGCTCGTCCGGTCGGCGACGCCCAGCTCGACCGACAGCCGACGCAGCCGGTCCACCTCCGGGTCGGTGTCGAGGTGCGCCGGATCGGGACCACCCACGACGACGAGGTCGGCCGCCGGCAGATGGGGCAGCGTGCTGATGACGTTGCCGACCCCTTTACGTTCCACCAGACGACCGACGAACAGCAGCCGGACGCGGTCGCCGCGCCGCGGCCGGGCCCATCCGTGCGGGGTGAACCGGGACAGGTCCACCCCGCAGGGCACCACGCTGACCCGCCCGCGCGGCGCCCCCAGCCGGACCAGCTCGAACACCTCGTCCGTGCAGGTGGCGAGGAGCTGGTCGACGTCGCCGACGAGCCGCTGTTCGATGGCGACGCGTTCCGGTGGCGAGGTGTCCCTGCGGCCCTGGTGGCGGCGTTTCACCACGCCCAGGGCGTGCATCGTGAGCACCACCGGGATGCCCAGCGGCCGGGCGGCCCGCAGCGCGGCGAGCCCGGACATCCAGAAGTGCGCGTGGACGACGTCGGGACGGCACCGTCGCCACTGCTCGTGCAGGTCGGCGGCGAAGTCGTCCATGTAGGGGAGAAGTTCGTCTTTAGGAACGAATCTGGCGGGACCGGCACGCACATGGTCGACCTGGACGCCTTCCCCGCGCCTGACGCGGCGCGGCAGGTCGGGGTCGTCCCGGCGGGTGTGCACGATGACGTCGACCTGCCGGCGGGCCAGGGCATCGGCCAGCGAGGCGACGTGGATGTTCTGCCCGCCCGCGTCGACACCGCCGAGTGCCGCGAGCGGGCTGGCATGCTCGGAAACCATCGAGACCTTCGTCGGGACCTTCGTCGGGACCTTCATCAAGGGGCCTCCAGGACCTCCTGCCGGGCGGGGGGAACGGTGACGACGGGGAAGGCGAGAACCGTCTCCACGGCGTCGACGACCTCGTCGGGTTCGACGGTGTTCAGACAGGGATGGCCGGGCACCGGGCAGTCCCGGGCCCGGCATCCGGCGCAGCCGATCGCCTGGTCGCCGAGCAGGACGTGCCGGGAGGTGTAGGGCCGCCACCGTTCGGCCGGCACTGTCGGGGCGAACAGGGAGACGATCGGGGTGCCGACCGCGGCGGCGAGATGCGCGGGGCCGGTGTTGCCGACGACCACCGCGCCGGCCCGCTCCAGGACGCCGGCGAGGCCCGCCAAGTCCGTGCGCCCGCCGAGGTCATGCACGCCGGGCAGGCGGCCGGCCGCGGTGGCGGTGAGCCCGGCCGCGGTGGCGGTGAGCCCCACCTCGTCGGGTCCACCGGTCACGACGACCCGGTGTCCCCGGCCAGCCAGCCGGCGCACCACCACCGTGAACCGCGGCGGGTTCCAGCGTCGGGCGGCCACCGAGGCGCCCGGATGCAGGACGACGTACGGCTCCGGGCCGATCAGGGGGGTCGGGTCCGGCAGCGGCTGGCGGACCGCGAGCAGCCCGTCGTCCTCGTCCGGTAGCCGGTAGCCGAGCGCCGCCGCGGTCGACAGGGCTCTGGTGACCTCGTGCAGCCCCGTCTCGGGCAGGTGGTGGCGGACGTCGAGCAGCGTGCCGGGGTAGTCCTCGCTCACGGCGGCGATTCGCCCGACGCCGGCCATCCGCAGCAGCAGGGCCAGCGGCAGCGGATTCTGGTGGAACGAGGTGAGGATCAGCGCGTCGTCGAGGCGACCGGCGGCCAGCCGGTCGACGAGGCCGTCGACGTCGTCGCGGCGCACCGGTGGCGGGCTCGCGTCGATCCAGGGGCAGCGCCAGACGACAACCTCGTCCACTCCGGGCAGCAGCTCGGCAGCCGCCCGCCCGCGGGGGCCTACGAGCAGGGTCACGTGCGCCGCGGTCGCGGCCACCGCGCGGATCGCTGGACCGGACAGCAGGACGTCGCCGTCGCTGTCGAGGCGCGCGACGAGCGCCCGGGCGGTCATCGCCGCACCGC
>NZ_CDXDOR010000198.1:0-2519 GCF_978021225.1 Frankia sp. CeTa3Moorea
GAGGGCTTCGCCTCCGGGGAACTCGAGAAGCGGTTGTCCGAGGAGGGCATCGAGCTGCTCCGGCCGCATCGTAAGGACGAGAAGGTGCGGCCCGGGGAGTCGCTGCTCAAGAGCGTCCGGCAGCTGATCGAGTCGGTCAACGACACCCTCAAGGGGCGGCTTGACCTGGAAGAACACGGTGGACGGACCTACGAGGGCATCGGGATCCGGGTCGCCCAGCGGGTCATGGCCCTGGCCGCTGGGCTCTGGCACAACCACAAGACCGGCGCGCCGGTGATCCGCTCATTGATCGCCTACGATCACTGACCCTCAGGAATCACTCGTCTAGCTGTGAAGTGCGGCCTGGCGACCGGGCCGACGCTCCCGCGTTGGCCGGCCTGCCGTGGGATCCCGGGGGAGTGGACCGGACCGTCCACCGTGCCAGTCGACGAGGTCCTGGCGTCGCGGGGCGCCGAGCCGACGCGGACGTCGCGTGCCGCGGATCCGTCGACACCGATATGAATATCGTTTTCATTAACTGTTAGTGTGTCGATATGGAAAGATCCTTCCGAAGGTGGCTGATCCTGGGCGGCGCTGTGGTGCTGGCCGCCGCCCTGTCGGCCGCGTGTGGCGATGACAACGAGGGGACCACGCCTGGTGGTGCCGCCGGCCGGCTTCCGGTCGTGGCGAACTTCTATCCCGTGCAGTTCCTCGCCGAGCGGGTCGGGGGAGACCGGGTGACGGTCACCACGCTGACCCCGCCGGGCACCGAGCCGCACGACCTGGCGCTGGACGCCCGCGGCGCCGCGGCGCTGGCGGACGCCGAGGTCCTGTTCTATCTCGGGGCCGGCTTCCAGCCCGACGTGGAGAAGGCCGTCGCGGAACTACCTGACACGGTGGTGCGACGGGACCTGCTCGAGGCGCCCGGAGCCGAACTGATGCCGGCGACGGCGGACTCGCATGAGGACTCGCACGAAGAGTCCGATGGCGGCGCGGACTCGCACGAGGCGACGGGGGACGAGGACCCGCACGTGTGGCTCGACCCGGTGCGGATGAAGGCCCTGGCCGGCACGGTCGCCGAGGCCTACGCCGAGGCCGACCCCGAGGGCGCCGAGGTGTACCGGGCGAACCTGGCCGCGCTCGGGGACGATCTCGACGTCCTGCACGGAGACCTGAAGGCGGACCTGACGGGCTGCTCCCAGACCGAGATCGTGACGTCCCACGCGGCGTTCGGCTATCTGGCGGACCGCTACGGCCTCGAGCAGATCCCGATCGCGGGCATCTCGCCGGAGGCGGAGCCGGACGCCCGGACCCTGGGCGAGATCACGGACACCGCCCGGGAGGCGGGGGTGCGAACCGTGTTCTTCGAGGAGGCGCTGCCGCCTGATCTGTCCGAGACGGTAGCCGCGGCCATCGGCGCGAAAGTTGACCTGCTCGCCGCGCTCGAGTTCGACCCCCGCGAGGAGCTGGGTGCCGACCAGGACTACCTGACCGTGATGCGGGGCAATGGCGACCGCCTGCACACCGGCCTGGAGTGCGGGTGAAGCGGTCCGGCGGGGGCCCGCCGTGCTGGAGGCCCGGGGGTCACCGTGCGGTACGGTCGGGTGACCGCGCTGGAGAACGTCGACCTCGCCCTCGCCTCGACGGAACTGGTCGCGCTGGTGGGCCGCAACGGCGCCGGAAAGTCGAGCCTGCTGCGCGCGCTGGCGGGGCTGACGCCACACGACGGGACGGTCGTTCACCACACCGAGGCGTGCCGTCACGGACGTGCCAGGGTCGAGGTGGCTTTCGTCCCGCAGCGGGCGGCGCCACGCTGGGACCTGCCGGTCTCCGTCCGCCAAGTGGTGGCGACCGGGCGGCTCTCGGCGCGGCGCTGGTGGCGCCGGCTGGACGCGGCCGACCAGACGGCGGTCGACGCGGCCCTGGCGCGGCTGGATCTGGCCCCGCTCGCGGACCGGCCGGTGGGAGAGCTGTCCGGCGGGCAGGCGCAGCGGGTCCTGCTGGCCCGCGCGTTGGCGCAGGAACCGGACGTGCTCCTGCTCGACGAGCCCTGCGAAGGGCTGGACAGCGCGAGCGAGCAGGCCCTGTTGGCCACGCTCGGTGAGCTCGCCGCGGCGGGGATCGCCGTCTGCTGCGCGCTACACCAGCTGCGCCTGGCGCGCGAGGTGTTCGACCGGGCGGTGGTCATCGACCGAACAGTGCTCGCCGACGGGCCGGCCCGCGATGTGCTGCCCGCCGTCCACGACCAGTTCGCCGTCCAGGGCCTGCCTGCCGTCGAAGGCCTGCCTGCCGCCCAGAGCCCGCTCGTCGTGCGGGGAGGGCTGTCGTGAGCGGCGCGTTCGCCCTCGGCTGGTTGACCGAGCCGTTCGACTACCCGTTCATGCGACGTGCCCTGGTGGCCACGCTTGCCGTCGGGGTCGCGGCGCCGGTCGCGGGGGTCTGGGCGACCCAGCGCAGGCTCGTCTACCTGACCGACGCGATGAGCCATGCCGTTCTCGCCGGCGTCGCGGGCGCCGCTCTGCTCGGCACCTCGCTGCTCG
>NZ_CDXDOR010000198.1:2841-7725 GCF_978021225.1 Frankia sp. CeTa3Moorea
CTCGGGTCACGCCCGTACCCTCGGCGTGCGGATCGGGCTGGTCGACACCGCGCTCATCGTCGGGCTCGGCCTCGTCGTCGTCCTCGGCCTGACCACCGTGGGCGTTCTCATGGCGCTGACCCTGTGCATCGCCCCGGCCGTCGCCGCCCGGCTGCTGTCCAGCCGCCTGCGCGGGGTCCTTTTCCTCTCCGCGGGCCTCGGTGCCGCGGCCGGCCTGGCGGGTCTCCTGGCCAGCTACCACCTCACCCTGCCCGCGGGCCCGGCCCTGCTGGCAGCCATCCCGCCCGACGCGCGGCGCGGTCGCTTCGATGACGGTTTCGGCACTCTGCTGAACGGAAGGCCGCCGCTGGAGCCGTCGCACGGTGTGGCGGTTGTCCACTTCGCCGCGCGCCGTCCGTTCCACCCGATGCGCCTGCATGGCGCCCTGGACGTGCTGCTCGACGGTGTCGTGCGTACCCGTGGCCGGTTGTGGGTCGTCAGTCAGCCGGACAGGGCGCTGTGGCTGGAATCGGCGGCGGTGGGCTGACGATCGGCAGCCTCGGGTCGTGGCTCACCGCTGTGAGTGACTGGTCGCAGGCCCCGCCTGCCTGCCTTGTGGAGGGTTCGACGAGCCGGGACCGCCGCCCCGGCGAACGCGGGCAGGAGGTGGTCGTGATCACCCTGACCGCGCCACCCGAAGCGATCATCACCGCCCTGAGTGAGGCGCTGGTGACCGACGAGGAACTGGAACTGGCCGGCGAACTGGATTTCGTCGACCCGTTCATCGAGTCGTACGACGAGATGGAGGAGCTGTGAAAAAGGATATACACCCCGACTACCATCCGGTTGTCTTCCAGGACCGATCGACCGGAAAGGCCTTTCTGACCCGGTCCACGGCCACGTCGGACCGCACGATCGACTGGGAGGACGGCAACGTCTACCCGCTCATCGCGGTCGACATCACAGCCGATTCGCATCCGTTCTGGACGGGTGACCAACGGGTGATCGACACCGCGGGCCGCGTCGAGAAGTTCAACCGCCGCTATGGAAAGAGGAGCCGCTGACATGGCCGTCCCCAAACGCAGGACCTCCCGCAGCAACACCCGGCACCGTCGCGCCCAGTGGAAGGCCGTGGCGCCCGACCTGGTTCCGGTGACCACCCCCGACGGCCGCACGCTTCGGGTGCCCCGTCGGCTCGTCGCCGCCTACAAGCGCGGGCTGCTGTGACCACTGGGGAAACCTGACGCCGGTCCCCGGCCGCGCCTGCCGTACGCGAGCGGGCCCATCACAGGGGTGCCCACTTCTGCCTGCGGCAGCGAAGCTGGACCAGGCCAGGTGACTGGCTGTGGCCTTTTCCCCCCGGGCTGGCCTGGTGTGGTCGTCGGGCGCCTATCGTCGAGCGCGCGTTAGGCTCCTGCCGGGGGTTGGGTGCATCGGCCTGGTCGGCTCGGCCGGCACGCCGGTGGCGCGGCCGGCTGATCTAAATGAAAACGGGTATCGTTGCGACGTCGCTGGAGCACAGCAAGGTCGCCATGGTCAAGGAGTGCCGCGCGTGAAGATTGCTTTTGTTGGCAAAGGTGGCAGTGGGAAGACCACGTTGTCTGCCCTGTTCTGTCGGCATCTGGCTGCGTCCGGGCATTCGGTTCTGGCGATCGACGGGGACATCAACCAGCATCTGGGTGCCGCGTTGGGGATTGCCGATGACGTGGTGCCGCCACCGATGGGCGAACATCTCGTCGAGATCAAGGACTATCTGCGGGGCGACAATCCCCGTATCCCGTCGGCGGAGGTGATGGTGAAGACGAGCCCGCCGGGGGCGGGTTCGCGCCTGCTCGGTATGGGGGATCCGCTCTGGTCGCGGTTCGGTTTGGATGTGGGGGGTGTGCGCCTGCTCGCCACGGGGGCGTTCGCCGAGGAGGATCTCGGAGTGGCGTGTTTCCATTCCAAACTGGGCGCCGTGGAGCTGTTGCTCAACCATCTGCAGGACGGCCCCGGCGAGTATGTGGTGGTGGATATGACGGCGGGAGCCGACGCGTTCGCGTCGGGATTGTTTACCCGGTTTGACCGGACGTTTCTGGTGTGTGAGCCGACACGGAAGGCGGTGGCGGTTCACCGTCAGTACCAGGGATATTCGGCGGAGTTCGAGGTGGCTTTGTCGGTGGTGGGGAACAAAGTCACCGACGTCGGGGATGCGGAGTTTCTGCGCCGCGAGGTCGGCGCGGATCTGTTGGCGTGGGTGGGCCAGTCGGCACCGGTGCGGGCCATGGAGCAGGGGCGCGCGTTCGCCATCGACGATCTTGACTCGGCGGATCGCGCGGTGCTGGATCAGATGAAGGCGGTGGTGGACGCGACGGTGCGGGATCCGGATCGCTTCCTCGCGCAGATGCATCAGATGCATCTGCGCAACGCGTCGGCGTGGGCGAACACCGCGGTGGGGGCGGATCTGGCCGGCCAGATCGATCCTGACTTCCGCTTTGGGGCCGACCTGGTGCCAGCCGCACGCCACGGCTTGGGCGTGGCCGCCGGTGCACGAGGGGGAGCGGGCTGATCTCCGGGGAGGCCGCGCGGGAGCCGCGCGGCCTCCCCGGCCGCCGAGCCGCCTTCCAGTGGTCAGGACCCACGTCGCGCCCGCCCGCCGCATCGGCTGCGCGTTGCGGCAAGTGCCGGTGCTGGCGGATTCAGGCGCGGCGGAGAGCGATGACGTTGTCCGCGACCGTCGCTGTCGTGTGTCCGTCCGGGCCAGTGGCGGTGCGGTGGATCCGCTCGCAGCGTGCGGTGAACCACTCGGCGGGGTCCAGGCCGAGCTCGTGGAGCGTCTGGCGGGGGGTGGGGAAGTCCGCGGGGTCTCGCTGCTGCCAGGACCAGGGCGCCGACGACGCGTGGTCGATGAGGAGGAAATAGCCGCCTGGTGCGACCTGGGCGGCTGCCTGATGCAGGACGCCACTGCGGTTGATCTCGACGGGGCTGTGGAAGGCGTTGGGGAGCCTCGCTGGTCCTGGGTCATTGCTGCCCTGGTAGTGGGGTTGCCAGAATTGTTCGCTGGGGGAGGCGTCGTCGATAGCCGTATGGTGGCCTTCGTCACCGCCCGATGCCGAGCTCATCGTGGCCGGGTGGAATAGGGGAGAAGTGCCATCTCTCGCGCGTTCTTGATCGCGCGAGCGACTTCCCGATGCTGTTTCGGCGTGAGTCCCGTGATGCGGCGGGTGCGGCGGTTCTTGGTTGTGATGTAGGTGAAACCGGTCCCCGCGGTCGACCGGAGCTTGATCTTCTGGCGGGCCTCGTTACGGGCCATCAGACCTTCACTCCCTGGGCACGCAGCCGGCGCACGATCGCCTCAATCCCAAGCTTGTCGACCGTCTTGATGCCCTTGGCGGACAGGGTCAGGGTCACCCGTCGGTTCTCGCTGGGCAGCCAGTAGGTCTTCTTCTGGATGTTGGGGTTCCAGCGGCGCCGGGTGCGGACATGCGAGTGGCTCACCCGCATGCCGAACCCGGGCTTGCGCCCCGTCACCTGGCAGTGCGCCGACATATGCGTTCTCCTGGTCTGCGGAGGGTCGGGGGCTGGTAGGGCCTGCGCTCGAACGGACCCGTCGCGCGCAGTGCGCGCAGCAGTACCGTCAGCTCGCTCCGGCTGATCTGGTGTTGCCCGACAGGTCTCCTGCGGCCGTTCATCGACCCGCCCGCTGCTGGTAGTGATGGAAGTACATCATCCGTAATGAAAATCGTTTTCATCATGCCCGAGAGGTGGTCCCGATGTCCAGCGGTGGTGGGTCGATCCCGCATGTCGGCCGTGGTGGTGCGCCCGCTCGGAGGGGGCGTGGGCTCGGGTTGGCCTCGGGTGTGACGGTGCGTCGCGGCTCGCGGGGGAGGTCTGGCTCGCGGGCTTGGCGCCGGTCGTTACTGTAATGACAATCGCTACCAGTAATGGAGGTGGGGTCATGACGTGGCGCACGGGCGAACGAGTGGATGACTCCGACAGGACGGGCGCGGACGCTTCCGGCGGCGTCGACCTCGGGCCCGTCGCCGAGACGCTGCTCATTCCGCTTTACGGTCGGGCGGAGCTCACGCGGCGCGGTGAGCGCCTGGTGGCCGATCCGAGGGCGGTCGAGCTCGTGGCGGCGATCGACTACGACTTCGCCCGGTTCGAGGGGCTGCCCAGCCTGGTCGGCGCCGCCTGGCGGACGGCGGTGTTCGACCACTGGGTCGAGGCGTGGCTTGACCGTCACCCCGCCGGGACGGTGGTCGAGATCGGCGTCGGTCTCAACACCCGCTATGAGCGGGTCGCGGCCGGCCGGGGCCGCTGGATCGAGCTGGACCTCCCGGACGCGATGGCGTTGCGCCGGCGATACTTCGCCGACGACGAGCGCCGCCGCTCCGTCGCCGCGTCGGTGCTCGATGACGGCTGGCTCGACCTGGCGGCGGATACCGGGCCGGGGCCGTGGCTGTTCGTCGCGGAGGCGGTGCTGGGCTTCCTCGACGCCGACGAGGTGCACGGGGTTCTCGACCGCATCGCGCGGCGGCTGCCCGGCAGCACCGTCGCGTTCGACAGCTGGGGCGCCTGGATGCGGGAGCACCAGGAGGAGCACGACGCGATGAGCAAGGTCTCCGCCCGGGTGCGGTGGTTCTGCGACGAGCCCGCGGATCTCGCCGGCCCGGTCCGCGGGTTCGATCTGGTGGAGTCGGTGCGGCTGACCGAGGCCCCGCAAGCCGTGCTCGAGCGCCTGCCAGAGGACGTCACCGCGAGCCTGCCCACGCTGCGCACGGAGCCGCAGGTGCTCGACTACCGGCTGAACCTGGCCACGGTCGGTGCCGCGTGAGCACCGATCCGCGTGTCCCGGTCACCGTCCTGTCCGGCTTCCTCGGCGCGGGCAAGACCACGCTGCTCAACCACGTGCTCGCCAACCGC
>NZ_CDXDOR010000199.1:0-7180 GCF_978021225.1 Frankia sp. CeTa3Moorea
GATCGGGGGCCGTCGGCGCGGGGGCGCCGACGGCTGGTCCGGGGTGCCGCGGGTCCTGCGGCAGATGTGGGATCAGTCCATCCGGCGGGTGGCGGTCAGGTACATGACCGGGGTGGTGTAGATGATTGTGCCCTGGGTGTCGATCGCCTGCTGCCAGGCCTGGGCGTAGCGGTGGGCGAGGTTCTCGTCGAAGGTGGCGATGGTGTCGATGGGGCTGCGGGCGCCGGGATGCGGCGGCCGGTTGAGGTAGCCGTCGACGGCGTCCCGGCAGCCGTTCATCGCATCCCCTGACGTCGGCGCGGAGATCCGGACGCTGGCAGCATGGGCAGCGGCCGAGAGGGCAAGCTACGGCGACGTCGGCCGCACCCTGGGATCACGCGGCAGGGAGCACGCAAGCGGCTCCCCCGAATGATCCGCGCTGCGTCAGCATCGACAACCGTGGTTGTCGATGCTGGCCAGGAGGGTGAGGCCGGCAGTCCGAATACCGAGGAACGCCGACAAGGCGTACGTCCCGTGCCGGTCGAGGTTGCCGCGGGCCCGGTCGTAGCCGCGGGTCGTCCGCGGGTCCCGCCGGTCCGGCGTTCAGTCGAGATCGATGGCCATCAGCATGCGGGAGTTCGGGGCGAGGCCGAGCTCGCTCTCGTGCGCGACGAGGTCGGCGAGCGCCGGGGTCATCTCGGCCGCCACCAGTTCCCGGAAGCCCCACCGCGCATACAACGGACCGTTCCACGGCACCGTCCGGAAGGTCGACAACGTCACCCTCCGCACACGACGGGAGCGCGCATAATCGATCACGCTCAGGCTCAGCGCCCGGCCCCGACCCGACCTCCCGTGCTCCGGACGCACCGAGAGCTGTTCGAGATGGACACTCGCCGCTGGAGTCCCCACGCGTGGCGGCGCGCCGTCGGTCCCCGGCCCGGGCTCGGGGACGTCCGTGGGGAGGACGTCCGTGGGGAGGACGTCGGCGAGGGCGTAGCCCACCGCGACCCCCACCGGGCCGTCGCTCACCCAGGCCCGCCCCCCGGCGACATACTCCGCCAGCTTCTCGGCCGAAAGCGGAGAATGTCCGGCGATGTCGGTCATCCCAATCCCGGCGAACAGCACTCCGGCGGCCCGCTCGATGTCGCGCATCACGTCGACGTCGTCCTCGCTCGCCGGTCGGACCGACCGCAGGGCGTCGTCGAGGTCACGCGGGTCGGGCATCGCGCTCAAAGCCCGGGAAGAAGTCCACGTAGCCGAGTTTGACAGGACGTGCGGGGCGAGTCGTCCGGCGAGCGGCCGGCCGGGTGCGCTCAGCCGGTGGGAACGATCTGCGCCGGGGCCCCGATCTGGGCGACGAGCATGGTCCAGTGCCCGTCGCCGGCGTTGAGGGCGTCGGTCGTGCGCTGCAGCAGCACCGGCGGGGGGACGGGTGTGCCGTCGAACAGGTTCCCGCACGCCGTGACCGCCTGGGCGTAGGCACCGGCGCCTTCGGTCCAGCTCCTGCTCACGCTCTCGACGGGCGGGAGGCCCAGCGGTCCGATGCGGTCGACGGCCCGCCCCAGGTCGGCGCAGGCCGGTTTCAGCGACATGCCGTCCGCCGCCTGGATGTCGGCCCGTACCGCGTTGACCGCCCGCACGACCTCCGAACGGACCTGGGCGGTGGTGGCGTACCAGGACGTGAGCCGGGCCTTGACGTCGGTGGTTGGCGGTGCCGCCGCACCGGCCCCGCCAGCGGCCCCGCCACCGGACCCGACGACGAGGAACACCACGACCACCGCCACGACCCCGACCACGGAAAGAACTGCCAGCCCGCGTCGACGTTCCTCCCTGGTCAGTTCCTCCCAGGTGCGGTAGTCGCTCCGGCGCCGGCTCACGGGTCCCCCAAATAGCAAGAAGTCAGCGACAAAGCAGACGCACAGCTCAATCCTGACGTTGCGTCGGGAGCGACTCCCGACCGCGCCGGTGACGCGACGCCCGGCGTCCCACGTACCCGGTTCAACCTCCCGCCGCGGCACCGAGGCGCCGCGGGGGCACCGAAGAGGCCCCGCGGGGGGCACCACCAAAGGGGCACACCGCGAGGGGCACCACCAGACGGGCAGCGCCAGACGGGCACCGCCAAATGGGCTCCGGGGCTCTGCGGCTCCGGGGCGGCTGTCCCGGCCACCGCCATAGCAATACGCCGGACCGGCGGTATGCGCGGCGGTAGATGCGGCTGCACGACCGCGAGCGCGGGCAGCGGGCAAAGTACCGGCCCGCGACATCACCCGAGTGTCGGCGCGGGAAAACGCACCGTCTTCTCCTCCCTCCCAAGGGGATCCCCACGCGGGAACTTCGATTTTCGTCACACACATCTGCGTTCCGCTCCCGGCCGGCTCGGCGATGTACTCACGGATGTACGAACGGGCCGCACCCGGCCGTTGCCGGCGGAGGATCCCGGACCGACCCAGGTCGACATCCGGCGTTTCGATGCGCAAAGCTGCGTGAAAGCGTCAAGATATCCCGGGTGCTTTACCACCCCGCGGCTCGGTGGATACCGGTGAGGGACGTTCGCGAAGGGGCACAGATGGACTATGTGATGGACTTGTCGGAGTCGGAGTGGGGGACACCCGCACCGGACCGGACGGGCAGCTGGGCGATCATCGTCCTGGAGCAGGGGACCCGGCAGGTGCAGGGAGTCATCGGCCCGTTCCGGTCGCCCGGCCATGCGCAGGCCTACGCCTGCGACGGGGGATTCGCCGACTGGCTCATCGTCCCATCCCTGTATCTGATGTCGCCCACCGAACCGGAGATCGCCGCCATCGCGGTGCTGTGAGACGGGATCACCCGAACCCGGCGAGGTGAGGCGAGGTGACCGAACCCGCCGGATCGTCCGGGCCGGGTGGTCCCCATCATGGTGCCGAGTGGGGACCACCCGGCAGACGGCATCGAGCGCCGGCGGGGAGAATCGGGGGTCATGGCGGAGCATCTGATCGAGAACTATCTCATCGACATGGACGGTGTTCTGGTCCATGAGGAACATCCCATTCCGGGCGCGGATGCCTTTCTGGCCGGGATCAGCGCGGCAGGCCTGGGTTTTCTCGTGCTGACCAACAACTCGATCTACACGGCCCGCGACCTGTCCGCCCGACTGGCTGGCGCTGGACTCACAATCCCGCCGGAGCGGATCTGGACCTCGGCCCTCGCCACCGCGCTCTTCCTACATATCCAACGCCCCCAGGGATCGGCGTACGTCGTCGGCGAAGCGGGCCTGACCACGGCGCTGCACGACATCGGCTACGTCCTCAGCGACCGGTCACCCGATTACGTCGTCCTCGGGGAGACTCGGACCTACAGCTTTGAGGCAATCACCAAAGCGGTACGGCTGGTGCGCGACGGCGCACGCTTCATCGCGACGAATCCCGATCCCACCGGTCCCTCGGTGGAGGGTCTCCTGCCCGCCACCGGGGCGGTCGCGGCGATGATCACCCGGGCGACCGGCGTCACACCGTACTTTGTCGGCAAGCCGAACCCGTTGATGATGCGCAGTGCGCTGAACACCCTGTCCGCGCACAGCGAGACCACCGTGGTGATCGGCGACCGGATGGACACCGACGTCGTCGCCGGCCTGGAGGCCGGAATGGACACCGTGCTGGTGCTGTCGGGCATCACGTCCATCACCGACGTCGACCGGTTTCCCTACCGGCCGACCGCCATCGTCGGCAGCATCGCCCAGCTGCCCGTCGGTCGGGACGTGCGGACGCTCGACAGCATGCCGACGGCCGCCGTGCGCCCGGCGCCAGCCGAGACCCCCGAGACTCCCGAGCGCACCGGAGCCCCCGATCGCACCGGAGCCCCCGAGCGGGCCGGGGCGCACGGTCGGACCCTGGGAGCGATGCACACCCCGGGGTCCACCACACGTGGGTGAGGGTCCACCACGGAATCAGGGAACCCCGGACGGAATCAGGAGCCGCCCTGCGAACGGCGGAACAGGGTCGCGGTCGGCGCGGCGGCGGTCAGGGTCACCTTCGTCGGCGTGAACAGGAACGACTGCTGGGGCAGGCCGTCCGGACCCAGCAGGAACGCCCGCTCGATCGAGTCGACCTGGATGCGCGCACCGGTGTCGGCACCCGCACCGACGACCCGGGTCGCCTGGATGGACGCGATGTCCTCCGCGACGGTCCCGGGCGGGAGTTCGACGGCCGTGGCGGCCGGCGCGTCCCGTTCGATGGACCAGGCAGGGTAGGTCTTGTTCGACCGGTAGGTCTCGGGGTTGCCGGCGAGCCGCACCCCGACCGACAGCCCGACCCAGGCGTCGGCGGTGTTCGGTGTGCCGACCGTGTTCTTCCGGACGATCAGGTACAGGTAGTTACGCGGGTCGCTGATCCGGGTGCGCGAGTTCGGGACCGGGGCGTCGGCGACCTTGCCCTCCCGGGCGACCTCCTGGGACATCACCCAGTAGGTCCACGGGTTGCGGTCCATCTCCCGTTCAGGGGCCTCGGCGTTCGGGTCGAGGGTGTCCGCGGCCGCCAGGGCGAACCGCATCGGGCCGTCGGTGTTCTGGCACATGCTGTTGCTGCGCGTGCAGGTCCCGAGCAGCGGGTGCGTGCCCTCGTACCGGCCGGTGAACGGCTGAGACGTGTGCTCCGGACCCTGGATCACGGCGCTGCCGGGGATGGCGTTGCCGGTGGCGTCGATCTCGACCTGGTAGGTCCACTCGATGTCGGTGGTCCGCCCCCAGAACGCCATCAGGGCCGGGGTCGGGGTGCCTTCGTCCTTGTTGCTCCACACCATCGAGTAGGTCAGCAGGCGATGACCGGCGATCGCGGTTGGCGCTTCGGAGTGGAAGGCGAGCAGTGGGGTGTCGGTGACGGCGTTCTGGAACGGCCCGCCGGCCATCGGATTCGCGGTGGCGGCCGGCGCCGTCCGGCCGTAGATCACTGGAGCGTGGGCCAGGGCCTGGTAGCCGTTGTCCTGCGGCGTGACGGTGCGGAAGGTCAGATCGGTCAGGCGCGCCGTGGCGGCGTTGCGGGGCGACCGGTCCGCGGCGAACAGCGTCCGCAGGGTGTGCTTGCCGGCGGCCAGGTGACCCAGCGCGAGGCTGCGCTTGATCGGGAAGGAGGTGGGGATCACGAGGTCGGTGGCGTAGGCGGTGTCGACGTAGAGCGACAACACCGCGGACTCGCCGCCCGGGGAGCCCCAGGAGACCCCTGGGGCGGTGGTGGTGACGTCCAGGAGCACCTCGCCGTCGGCCTCGGTGCGGAAGGGGACCGACGAGTCCTGCCCCCGGTTGAGGACGATCTCCGCGGGTGGAGCCGGTGCCTTGTCCCCGGAACCGCACGCCGCGAGCCCCACCGCCAGCACGGTGGCGGCCAAGCTGGCGCCGAGCGTCTGACGCAGTCCCCTTGACACCCGCGTTCCCTCCTAGAATCCGGGATCGCCGCCGCCGCGGCCCGTTCCGCGCTCCCCCGATCCCCACACATCCTGACATCCTGCTCTTTACGGCATTGTCGCCGTGCACCGGTCCGGGTTGGGCTGCGGACAGCCCGCCGGTCGGCCGTGCGGGTGTCATGACGTACCCGCCACCGCTGGGCCGCGGAAACCCCTAGTGATCTCCATGGCGGATAACGTCGCGACGGAGAGGCCGGTGGGACAGCTGGGGGCGGAGGAACGAGCGGGAGTCGGCGTGCGCAAGTTCGTCATCATGGGCGTGCAGGGCAGCGGCAAGGGAACCCAGGCGACGATGATGGCCCGGGACTTCGACCTGGTCCACATCAGCGTCGGCGACGTCTTCCGCTGGAACGTGCAGAATCACACCAAACTCGGTGCCCAGGTCAAACGCATCGTGGCGGCCGGTCACCTGGTCGGGGACGATCTCGTCGAGTCAGTGGTGCGCTCCCGGCTGGCCGAGCACGACTGGAACTATGGGTTCATCATCGACGGGTTCCCGCGTAACGCACGGCAGGCCGAGTTCTTCCTGGAGAGCTACGACATCGACGGGGTCATCTACCTCGATCTCCCCGACGACGAGGTCTACCGGCGGGTGCTCGCCCGCCGGTTCTGCTCGCGGTGCGGCCTGGACTACAACCTGATCGCCAGTAGGCCGCAGGTGCCGGACACCTGCGATGTGTGCGGAGCGCCGCTGCTGACCCGGGCCGACGACAACCCGCAGGCGCTGGCCGTCCGCCTGCGGGAGTACCACGAGAAGACTCGACCGGTCATGGAGATCTTCCAGCGCAAGGAGTTCGTGGCCGTCGTGGACGCCAGGCACCCGCCGCGCGAGGTGCAGGCGGAGATCCGCCGGCATTTCGATCTTCCGCAGCTCGATCGCTCGCAGCTCGATCGCTCGCAGCTCGGTCTTCCGCAGCGGCCGGTCGTGTCCGGGTGAGCCCGGCCGCGATCCCCCGGGGGGGGGCTACTGCTTGGTGAATACCACGGCGACGCCGTCGGTGTTACCGACCCCCGCGGCCCCGATACTCCCGTTGACGCCGTGCCCGTTGAACTGGATGGCTCTGGCGACTCCCGGAATCCCCACATCCGTTGTGATCTTATAGCCGGCGCCAGGCAGGGTCTGCCGGTAGAAGGTGGCCACCCCGTCGCTGGACACCCCGCCCAGCGTCACCGTCGACGTCTTCCCGGTGGTCGTGCCGACCTTCACGGTGGCCCCGGGCGGCACCGGGAAATCGGGGGGGACATTCGTGCCACGCAGGGCATCCGCGCCGCTGACGGCGTCGATCCTTCCCACCCCCGGCAGCGAGGTGGGCAGCGAGGTGGGCAGCCCGCTCGGCAGCGCGGTGGGGATCGACGTCGGCAGGGTCGGTGTGCTGACGGAGGGCGGCACACCGATGTCGTCGGACCCCCCGCAGCCGGCGGTCAGCGCGACCATTCCCGCGAGGACCAGCCCCGGAAGCAGCGTCATGGTCCGGCCGGACCGGATCCCTCGGCGTGGTTCGTCAAGGGTGAGGTTCTCCCGCACGGCTGGTCCTCCTGCTCGGTCCGACCGGCGGGACAGGGGTCCCGCGGGCGGACGGTAGATCATCACTGTGGATCTGTCCAGGTGTCTGATTCCCGGATCTTTCGGATCCATGCTGTCGACCTTAGTCGCGGACGGTGCACGCCGCGTGGCGGTGTCGGCTCAGCGTCATTGCCTGTGTGGGGGTGGGCCTGCGTGGGGGTGCGGTTGGTGCGTCGCCACCCGGGGGAGCACACCGGAGCATCACGT
>NZ_CDXDOR010000200.1:0-7063 GCF_978021225.1 Frankia sp. CeTa3Moorea
GGCGGGCGCCGACCGCCCGTCGGAGGCTCGGTGTCAGCCGACGGCGAGGGATGCAGCGGCTCCCTGCCGGGCCCGCCATCCGGAGGGAAGAGCCTCCATCAGCGCGTGGGTGAGATGGTGGGAGGTGAGGCCGCTGGCCTCCAGGACGTCGGCCCGTGAACCGTGGTCGAGGAATCGCTGCGGGATGCCAAAGACGTGCACCGGCAGGCCCGACTTGGCGTCGCTCAGGGCCTGGGCGACGCGCGCCCCGACACCGCCGACCCGGCCGCTGTCCTCGACTGTGGCGACCAGCAGGTGATCGAGGGCGAGCCCGGTCAACTCGGGCGGCACCGGCTTGATCCAGCGGGGGTCCACGACGGTGACGCCGACGCCCCGCTCGGCCAGCCGTTCGGCGACGTCGACACAGGTGGCGGCTACGGCGCCGACGGAGACCAAGAGAATGTCGGGACGTTGGCTGCGGTGCAGGACGTCCAGCCCGGCGTAGACGCCCACGGCCGGGATGTCCGCTCCGCTGGAGCCCTTGGGGAAGCGCAGGGCGGTGGGGCCATCGTCGCAGGCCACGGCCTCTCGCAGGGCGCGGCGCAGGGTGGCAGCGTCGCGTGGGGCAGCCAACCGTAGGCCGGGCACCAGGTTCAGCAGCGACAGGTCCCACATGCCGTTGTGCGAGGGGCCGTCGTCACCGGTCACGCCGGCCCGATCCAGGACGAAGGTTACCGGGGCGCGGTGCAAGGCCACGTCCATCAGGAGCTGGTCGAAGGCCCGGTTGAGGAAAGTGGAGTATAGCGCGACGACCGGGTGCACCCCGCCGAGGGCCAGCCCCGCGGCAGCGGTCACGGCGTGCTGTTCGGCGATGCCGACGTCGATGACGCGCTCGGGGTGGCGGCGGGCGAACTCGCTGAGCCCGGTCGGGTCGAGCATGGCAGCGGTGATGGCGACGACGTCCGGCCGGTCGGCGGCGAGGTCGGCCAGCTCGCTGCCGAACACGGACGTCCAGCTGGGTGCGCCTCCCGGTTTCTGGGCGGCGGCGCGCACGGCGTGGAAGCGGTCCGTGTCGGCCTGCTCGGCGGGTAGATGGCCGCGGCCCTTCTCGGTGACGCAGTGCACCATCACGGGCCTGCACAGGGCTACGGCCTCTCGCAGCGCCGTCTCCACGGCCTCGATGTCATGGCCATCCACCGGGCCGACGTAGGCGAGCCCCAGGTTCTCGAACAGGGCTTGCGGGACGCCGCCCGCGCGCAGGTCGGCGAGGTGTCCGGCAATGGCGCCGACGGTGGGGGCGTAGGAGCGGCCGTTGTCGTTGAGGACCACGACGACGGGGCGCTCGGGGGCCGCTGCGATGTTGTTGAGGGCTTCCCAGGCCATGCCCCCGGTGAGCGCGCCGTCGCCGAGCACCGCGACTACGGCGCGGTCGCTCTGCCCGAGCAGGGCGTTGGCGCGGGCGAGGCCGTCCGCCCAGGACAGGGAGGTCGAGGCGTGCGAGTTCTCGATGACATCGTGCTCTGACTCGGCACGGCAGGGGTAGCCCGACAGCCCACCGGTGCGGCGCAGCGTGCCGAATGCGCCAGCGCGGCCGGTGAGGATCTTATGGACGTAGGCTTGGTGGCCTGTGTCCCACAGGATCTTGTCGCGGGGGGAGTCGAAGACGCGGTGCAGGGCGATGGACAGTTCGACGACCCCGAGGTTGGGGCCGAGGTGGCCGCCGTTGGCGGTGCAGGTGTCCACCAGTAACCGCCGGATCTGCGACGCCAGTCCGCGGGCCGCGTGCGGGGACAGGGCGCGCAGGTCCTCCGGCCCCCGAATCTCCTCCAGGCGTGGCATGGCGCAACCCTCTTTCTCCAGTGGTGGACTCATCGCACCTCACTGGGCGCGGGCGAGATCTCGCCGGCCAGCGGTGTCTGCGGGACGCGGCCGGTGACCGGGTCGGCCAGCCGGCCAGGCATGGAGAACACAACGTGCTCCGCGGTGCCCCGCTGGAGCTCGACCTGGTCGAAGCCGAGTTCGGCGAGCCGGGCGACGAGCCCGTCGACGAGGATCTCCGGGGCACTGGCCCCGGCGCTGATGCCGACCGACGACACGTCCGTCAGCCAGGCCGCTTCGAGGTGCCCTTCGTCGGGCACCAGATGGGCGGCGGCGCCGTGGTCGCGGGCCACCTCGACCATGCGCAGCGAGTTGCTGGAGTTGTGCGAGCCGACGATCAGGACTAGGTCGTTGTCGCGTGCGAGATCCTTGACGGCGCTCTGCCGGTTCTGGCTGGCGTAACAGATATCGTCGCCAGAGGTGATCAGGTCGGTGAAGCGGGCGCGCAGGGCCTCGACGACGCGCTCGGTCTCGTCGAACGAGAGGGTGGTCTGGGTGAGGACGGCGACCGGGGTGTCGTCGGGCAGGCCGAGGCGCCGTACGTCGTCCTCGGTCTCGATGACGACGATCCGGTCGGGGGCCTCACCGAGGACGCCCTCGACCTCCTCATGGCCCTCGTGCCCGACGAGGAGGATGGTGCGGCCGTCGCGGGCGAAGCGCACCGCTTCCTGGTGGACCTTGGAGACCAGCGGGCAGGTGGCGTCGATGACTTCGAGCTGTCGGCCGGCGGCTGCGGAGCGCACTCTGGGGGAGACGCCGTGCGCGGAGAAGACACAGAGCGCGCCCTGCGGGACCTCCTCCTCGCTGTCGACGAAGACCGCACCGCGCTTTTGCAGCTCAGAGACGATGTAGTGGTTGTGCACGATCTCCTTGCGCACGTACACGGGCGCCCCGTGCAGGTCCAGCGCCCGCTCGACGATGCCGATGGCGCGCCGTACGCCCGCGCAAAAGCCGCGCGGCTTGGCAAGGACGACGTTCCCTTTACTCACCTCGCCTCGCCCCCGGCCGGTGCGGGGACGGCGGAGGTCATCTGGCGCGGGGTGCGTGTGTCCAGCCTCAGGCGCAGCCGGCGCGGGTGGTAGACGGTGGCCAGCGGGACCGGGCGGATGTCCATACCGGGCTCGCAGGCGACCCGCCAGCGGCCGAGGATCGTGGCGAGCCCCAGGGCGGCCTCGGTGCGTGCGTAGAGGTCGCCGATGCACTTGCGGGCGCCGGTACCGAACGGCACGTAGGCGTGGCGGGAGGCCGGCGCGATACGGTCCGGGAGCCAGCGGTCGGGGTCGAACTTCTTGGGGTTGTCGAAGGCGTCCTTGTACTGGGCGACCGCGGCGGGGCTGAAGACGACAGTGGAACCGGTGGGTAGCTGACGGCCCGCGAGTTCGGTCGGGGAGGCGGTGAGGCGGGTGAACAGCCAGGCCGGCGGGTGCAGTCGCAGCGTCTCGGAGATGATCCGGTCGGTCAGGGAGAGGTTCGGCAGGTCGTCCCACTGCGGGGCGCGGCCGTCGAGGACGGTGTCGATCTCGTCGTAGAGCGCGGCCTCGATCTCCGGGTGCTGGGAGAGGAGATAGAAGACCCAGGTGAGGGTGCCGGCGACGGTCTCGGTGCCGGCCGCCATAACGGTAATGACCTGGTCGTGGATCTCCTTGTCGCCGAGCCGGCCACCGTCGTCGTCGCGGGAGGTAATCAGGGCGGCGAGCAGGTCCTCGCGCTCGGTGCCGGAGCTGCGGTAGTCGTCGATGAGTTGCTGGGTGGTCTCGTGTAGGAAGTCCAGGTTGCTCTTGTAGCGGCGCTGGGACGGCAGGGGCAGCCGGCGGATCGAGGCCGGCAGGAACATCTGCCGGAACAGGCCGTTGAGCACGACGTCGAAGGAACGTTCCACCTTCGCCCCCAGCTCGGGGCTGACGGGTGTGGAGTAGAGGGTGCGGCCGACCGTGCGCAGGGCCATGCCGTACATTTCGGGGAAGGCGTCGAAGACCATGCCGTCGTGCCAGCGCGAGGCGGTGGACTCGATCTCGGCGTGCATGGCCTCGGCGTACCGCTTGAGTTGGGAGCGGGTGAAGGCCGACTGCATCAGCCGGCGCTGACGACGGTGGTCGGCGAACGGGCAGGTGACCAGGCCGTTGCCGGCGATGTCGCGGGCTCGGTCGTAGAAGACGCCGCCCTTGTCGAAGATGCGGTCGTTGGTCAGGACGTGCCGCAGCAGGTCGGGGTGGGTCGGGACGTAGGCCGCGGTGGGGCCGATCTTGATCTTAACCAGGTCGCCGTGAGCCGAGAGCGAGGTCATGAAGTTCACGGGGTGACGCATCATCTGGAGGGCGTGTCCCACGACGGGGAGCGCCCCGGGCGCCGCTCCTGCCGAGAAGGTGTTCTGCTCAGTCATTCGATTCTCAACTTCCCGTCTCTACTGATCTGTTGACAGCTGTGCTGCCGCGACGACCGGGCGCCGGTGCGTGTTGTTGGTGTGCGGCACTAGTGGGCGATGCTGCCGAGCTCCTCCAGGTAGCCCTGGGCACCGGCGGCGAGCGCGAACTCGGCGTCGTAGCGGCCTGACGAGCGGTGCCAGTCGTAGGAACCGCGGATCACGGTGCGCACGGCGTCGTTGCGGTAGCGCTCTAGTGCCTCGCGCTCGGCCTCGTCGAGCTGGTAGATGTCGCCGACCTGCGGCAGGCAGGACTCCAGCAGGAGGTACTGCTCCAGGCGGGCGCGCACCTCGCTCTGGATGTGGGCGACGCTGCGGTCCTTGGACCAGCCGTGCTCCCGGCGCAGGATCATGACCATGTTGTTCTGCTCGCCGCGGGCCTCTTCCTTCTCCAGCGAAGCGATGTCGTTGAGCAGCAGATTGACGTCGATGGCGATCTGGAGTATCGCGGAGAGCACGGCGCTGGCGAAGACCCGGTGCGGCACCTCGAAGCGGCCCGCACGCTCGGCGAGGTCGACCGTCGGCTGCACCCCGATGGTCTGCCGGCGCACGGCCAGGTACTGGGCCGCGGAGTTGTACGGCGTGTTCCAGAAGCGGCTCTCCGCCTCGTCGACGTAGCCGTCGAAGTAGCTGCGCCAGTGCCGGGCGCTGCGCGCGCACCAGGCGGGTGTCATGCCTTCTTTGGTGCGCCGCCAGATGTTGGCGAAGCCGTGGGCGATGGGAGGCGCGGTGTCGGGGAGGGGGCTGTCCAGCGCCGCCGCGACCGCGTCGGTGAGCTGTTTGGTCTCCTCCGGGTTCCCGCCGCGCGGCCCGTCGAAGAGGTCGTCGAAGAGGAAGAACCACGACATCAGGTCGACGCCCAGGTCCAGGTCGGCGCCGGTGGCGTGCGGATAGAAGCGGGAGGCCAGATCGGCGTAGTTGCCGCGCAGATGACGCGTCGCCGCCGCCTCGGATGTGATTAGCCCGAGCGACCGCGGCCAGGCGAGCTGCTCGGCTTCGGCCCGCGCGTGATCCGGGCTCTGCCGGCCCGGCAGAGGCATGTGGAAGTCGACGTCCTGGGGCATGAGAAAATCCTTAGGGCGTGGGTTGCGGAGGCGCAGCGGGCATGGCGATGCCCTGGCGGGGGCGCTGCGCTGATCGGAGAGTCAGAAGGGGCCATACGGGGGCCGGTCCGGTCTCAGACCTCGCGGTCGACGACGAACCGCCCGAGCGCGAGGAGTTCGCCCCGCGCGCCGGCGTCCAGCTCGACACTGCGCAGCGCGTCCTCGGCCAGCGCCATCCGCCGGGCGGCCTCGGCCAGCGCCCAGTCCCGGCCGCCAGCGCCCTCGATTAGGCCGGCCACGCGCCGCAGTTCCTCCTCGTCGAGTTCGCCAGGGGTGGTGAGCCAGGCAGCCAGCTCGTCGCTGAGCGGGCCGTCCTGGTTCAGTGCGTGGCTCACCGGCAGGGACTTCTTACGGGAACGCAGATCGGAGTGGACCGACTTGCCGGTGACGGCCGGGTCGCCCCAGATGCCGAGAACGTCGTCGACGAGCTGGAAGGCGACGCCGACCTGGCCGCCGTAGAGCGCCAGCGCGTCTACCGTCGCCTCCGGTGCCCCGGCGAGGACGGCGCCGATCGCGGCGCTCGCGGACAGTAGCGCGCCGGTCTTGCCGGCGGCCATCTCGACGCACTCTTCGGCCGTGACGTACGAACGCTGTTCGAAGGACAGATCCTGGACCTGGCCGCGGATTAGATGCCGGGTGGTGCGCGCCAGAAGCCGGGCGGCGGACGCCGCCGTCGGCAGCCCGGTGTCCAGCAGCACCTCCTGAGCGAGCGCCAGCATCGCGTCACCGGTCAGGATGGCGCTGGAGGCACCCCACAGCTTCCACACCGTGCTCCGGTGGCGGCGCTTCTCGTCGCCGTCCATCAGATCGTCGTGCACCAGGGAGAAGTTGTGCACGAGCTCCACGGCGACGGCGCCGGGCAGGGCGACCTCCGGCGGTGCGCCGACCGCCTCGGCCGACAGCAGCGCGAGCGCCGGCCGTACGGCCTTGCCCGCCTCAGCGCTGGTGGGCGTGCCGTCGGCGGTGATCCAGCCGAAGTGGTAGGCCGCCTGGTGACGCGAGCGGTGGTCGAGCCGGTCGACGGCGGCACGCAGCGCCGGGGTGATCGTGACCCGGCTGTGGCTGAGGCAGGCGGGAGCAGTGCTCATGTGCCGACCTCCGCGTGCCAGGGGGCGGCTGGGTCGTCGAAGATACTGACGACCTGACGCAGGATGCGCCGTTCGGCCGGGTCGAAGGCCTGCTTGGCGTGGATGGTGCCGAGCTGGTCCCACATGACGATGTCCCCGGGCTGCCAGATGTGGGCGTAGGTGTACTGGGGCTTACCCGCGTGCGACAACAGTTCGTCGAGCAGCTTGCGGCTGTCGTCGGGGGCGAGGCCCCCGATCCGCTTGGTGTTCAGGGTGCTGACGTAGACCGACTGGCGGCCGGTGCGCGGATTGCGGGCAATCAGCGGGTGGATGGTGGAGGTGCCGTCCTCGGGTTGGATCTGTTCGGTGCTCTCGCCGAGGGACACCTCGCCCTGGAGCTCCTGCTCGATGGTCTCCTCGTACCCGGTGCGCAGGGCGTGGCGGACCCGGTAGGAATGCAGACGCCGGCGCTCATCAGGCGACAGCGACTCGTATAGGGCGTACATGTCGGTGAAGAGGGTCTCCCCGCCGCCGGATGACGGCACTTCGATTGCCTCCAGGAAGCCGATCTGGGAAACGCGGGGGCGGAAGGAGTAGTCGGTGTGCCAGTCCATCCA
>NZ_CDXDOR010000201.1:0-3736 GCF_978021225.1 Frankia sp. CeTa3Moorea
GGGGGAACGGATTTCGTGTTCCTCTACGGGCGTCAGAGTCGGTCGATGGCGGTGACCCGGACCACCGCGACCCCCGCCTCGTCCGAGGCGGCCAGGTCGATCTCCGCGCTGAAGCCCCAGTCATGGTCCCCGGCCGGGTCGTCGAAGATCTGCCGCGCCGTCCACATCCCCGGCGTCCCCGGCTTCTCGTCGAGGATGAGCAGACCCGGCCCCCGCGCGTCCGGACCGGTCCCGATCTCGCCATGCTCGGCGAAGTACGGCTCCAACGCCGCCCGCCACCCGTCGGCGTCGAACCCGCCGTCATACCCGCCGTCGAGCTCACCGAGCGTGTCGTAGCGGCGCAGCGCGGCGAGCTCGACCCGGCGGAACAGCGCGTTGCGTACCAGCACCCGAAACGCCCGGATGTTGCCCGTGACCGCCGGTGGCCGCCCGTCGACGCCACCACCGCCCGCCGCGGCGCCCGCGGCGTCCCCGGCCGGGTTACTCAGCCGCTCCCACTCGTCGAGGAGGCTCGAGTCGGTCTGGCGGACCAGTTCCCCCAGCCACTCGGTCAGGTCGACGACCTCCTCGGTGCGGGCGTCCTCGGGCACCGTCTGGCGCAGCGCCTTGTAGGCGTCGGCCAGGTAGCGCAGCAGCAGCCCCTCGGAGCGGGCCAGCCCGTAGAACGCCACGTACTCGGCGAACGTCATCGCCCGCTCGTAGAGCTCCCGCGCCACCGACTTCGGCGCCAGCTCGTAATCGTCGACCCAGGGATGCCCCCGCCGGTACAGGCCGAACGCCGCGCCCAGCAGTTCCGCCAGCGGCTGAGGATAGCTGACCTCCTCCAGCAGCTCCATCCGCCGGTCGTAGTCGACGCCCTCGGCCTTCATCGCCGCGACCGCTTCCCCCTTCGCCTTCGACAGCTGGGCGTGCAGCACCTGCCGGGGATTGTCCAGGGTCGCCTCCAGCACCGAGAGCACATCCAGCGCATAGGAGGGGGAGGCCGGGTCGAGCAGCTCCAGCGCGGCCAGCGCGAACGGGGACAGTGGCTGGTTGAGCGCGAAGTCGAGCTGTAGGTCCACCGTCACCCGCACGCTGCGGCCCAGCTCGTCGGGGGTGTCGAGGCGCTCCACCACCCCGGCCGCCAGCAGCGCCCGGTAGATCGCGATCGCCCGGTGGATCAGCCGGCGCTGGGTGGCGCGATCCGAATGGTTGTCGGTGAGCAGGTGGCGCATCGACGCGAATGCGTCCCCCGGCCGGTTGATCACATTGAGCAGCATCGCGTGGTTCACGGTGAACTGGGAGGTCAACGGCTCGGGTTCGGCCGCGACGAGCCGTTCGAACGTTGCCAGGCCGTACCCGACGCTGCCCTCGGGGGGTTTCTTGCGGACCACCTTGCGCCGCTTCTTCGGATCGTCCCCGGCCTTCGCCAACGCGCGTTCGTTCTCGATCACATGCTCGGGGGCCTGCACGACGACGTTGCCGACCGGGTCGTAGCCGGCCCGCCCGGCCCGCCCGGCGATCTGGTGGAACTCCCGCGCCGACAGCAGCCGCACCCTGCTCCCGTCGTACTTCGACAGGGAGGTGAACACCACCGTGCGGATCGGCACATTGATCCCCACCCCCAGGGTGTCCGTGCCGCAGATGACCTTCAGCAGCCCCGCCTGGGCGAGTTGCTCCACCAGCCGGCGGTACTTCGGCAGCATCCCGGCGTGATGCACCCCGATGCCGTGGCGGACCAGCCGGGACAGCACCTTGCCGAACCCGGCGGTGAACCGGAAGTTCCCGATCGTCCTCGCGATCGCGTCCTTCTCCGCCCGGGTCGACACGTTCACGCTCATCAGCGCCTGCGCCCGTTCCAACGCCTGCGCCTGGGTGAAGTGCACGACGTAGACGGGGGCCTGGTGGGTCTCCAGCAGCTCACCGATCGTCTCGTGCATCGGCGTGGTGACGAACCGGTAGAACAGCGGCACCGGACGCTGCGCGGAGCGCACCACCGCGGTGCCGCGCCCAGTGCGCCGTGTCAGGTCCGTCTCGAACAGCGACACGTCGCCGAGCGTCGCCGACATCAGGATGAACTGGGTGTGCGGCAGTTCCAGCAGCGGCACCTGCCAGGCCCAGCCGCGGTCGGGATCGGCGTAGTAGTGGAACTCGTCCATGACGACCTGACCGACGTCGGCGGCGACCCCGTCGCGCAGCGCGATGTTCGCCAGCACCTCCGCCGTGCAGCAGATGATCGGCGCCGTATCGTTCACGCTGGCGTCCCCGGTCATCATCCCGACCTGCGCCGCGCCGAACATCGCGCACAACGCGAAGAACTTCTCCGACACCAGCGCCTTGATCGGCGCGGTGTAGAAGGTACGCCGCCGCGCCGCCAGCGCCGCGAAGTGCGCCCCCGCCGCGACCAGGCTCTTGCCCGACCCAGTCGGCGTCGCCAGGATCACGTTCGACCCCGAGACGATCTCGATCAGCGCCTCGGACTGTGCCGGGTACAGCTCCAGCCCCTGCTCTGCGACCCACTCGGTGAACGCGTCATAGAGTGCGTCGGGATCAGGCCCGCCGCCGGGGCCGGTCAGGTCCGGGTTCTTCGAGTCGGGGTCCTTCGAGTCGGGGTCCTTCGGGTGGGGGGCCCGTTCGCCGTCATGGCCGGTGCCGGAAGTCGGGGGAAGGTGGTCGGTGAGTGTCATGGTCGTTCGATCGTGCCTGATGAACGCCGCCCACGGCTTTCGGGTGGGCGGTCCGTGACGCTCTGCTACCCGGAGTGGGCGGTGTTCGTGAAGTCCGCTTTCCACGCCTCGATGCGGGGGTACACCCAACCCGGTTCTGGCGGGTAGCACCAACGCCCCGATCCGGAAACCGACCACAGGTAGCACTGACAATCCCCAGACACGGAGGGAAACACGTGTCCCGTGAATCCGAACTGCAGTCGGCCATCGTCGCCTCTGCCGCTGCATCTGGCAGCACCGAGTCCATTATCATAAAATCTACCGCCACCGCGTCCGGTACGGTTGCCGCGTCCGGTACGGCCAAATCCATCCCCACGACGACCACCCTCGGTTCCGCCGCCCTCGGATCGGGCACCCTCGGATCGGGCACCCTCGGTTCCGCTGCGGCGTGTGTTGCCGCATCCCGGCCCGGTGACTACGACGGGTGTCCGCCGGGCCGGCCCCGCCCCGCCCCGACCCTGCCGTCGGGGCCGCCGCTCCCGGCCAGGGCCACCAGGCCGAGGCGGTCGCCCCGCCCCGACCTGGCGGACCAGCCGAAGACCCTCGGTGAGCAGGTCCTGCTCGCGTTCTTCATCGTCGTGCCCCTGCTTGCCCTGCTCGCCGCGGTCCCGCTGGCCTGGGGATGGGGGCTGGGCTGGCACGACCTGGTCATCGGCGCCGTCATGTACCTGATCACCGGATTCGGTGTCACCGTGGGCTACCACCGGCTGTTCACGCATGGTTCCTTCCGGACCGGCCGGCCGCTGCGGATAATCCTCGCCGTCGCCGGGAGCCTCGCCATCGAAATGGGGGTGACCGACTGGGTCGCGGCTCACCGGCGGCATCACAAATACTCCGACCAGGCGGCCGATCCGCATTCACCGTGGCGTTTCGGTCATCACGGCAGGGGCCTGGCGAAAGGGTTCCTACACGCCCATGTCGGATGGCTTTTCCACCCGGAACGGACCGCGCCGGAGAAGTTCTGCCCGGATCTGCTCGCCGATCGGGACATCGCGGCGATCTCGGCCCGGTTCCCCTGGCTCGTCGCCGCC
>NZ_CDXDOR010000201.1:4434-7735 GCF_978021225.1 Frankia sp. CeTa3Moorea
CGGCGACCGCGTTGTTCTGGGGGGCGCTGGTCCGTATCGCGCTGCTGCACCACGTCACCTTCTCCATCAACTCGATCTGCCACACGATCGGCACCCGACCGTTCGCGGCCCGGGACCGCTCCAGCAACGTGTGGTGGCTGGCCATACCCTCGCTGGGGGAGTCGTGGCACAACCTGCACCACGCCGACCCCACCAGCGCCCGCCACGGCGTCCTGCCCGGCCAGATCGATCCCAGCGCCGCACTCATCCGCCTGTTCGAGAAGCTCGGCTGGGTGCACGACGTGCGGTGGCCCACCGCCAAACGGATCGCCGCCCGCCGCGTGGACGCGGGCGCGGTCCTTTGAGAAACGACGCCGAACGTCGTAGCTTGGCCGGAGAAAAACCGGCACGGGCTTTGAGCGTGCCACCTCGGTCGAATCTTCACTGACGGGCATCCTTTACCCCGTCCGTCCACTACACCGTGACGGTGGCACGTCCCTACCACCATGCCTGGCGTCGTGCCTGGCGTCGTGCCTGCTGCGACCGGCTCGGCCATCCAGTCCCGGCCGCAGGCGGCAGGTGGGATCCGCCTACCGTCCGGTGAGGGGAGGGCTCGGTCAGCCGGCCATCCGTACCGCGCCGCCTCCGCCGCCTCCGCCTCCGCCGCCGCCGCCGGCGGCGCCCGCGGGGCCGGCCGAACCGCCCCGCCGGTCGGAGACCCGCAGGATGCGGCCGGGCGGCTGTTCGTCTCCGCTGAGCCAGTATCCGCGGTCGCGGCGCAACCCGGCCCGTTCCGGGGAAAGGCAGGTCCCCTTCACCCGATGCGCGTCGAAGCCGGTGGTGGTGCCGGCGAAGGTCTCGTGGCAGGACGGGCAGTGCGCCGCGGTCAGCGCCGTCCAGCGTACGTCGCAGCCGCCGCAGCTGAGCAGGATGGGGCGTTCGTACTCGCTGTCCCGCCCTGCCATGAAACCGCCTCTTCCCGCGAAGGTTCCGATCTCCCGTCGTCGGATTCTTGCCGCTCAACGTTTCCAACGTGGGCATTTCGGCTTTGTAGCTCTTCGGGCGCGTCGCGTCACCGGGCTGCCACCGGCCGCTGGAGGCGCCGCGGACCCTGGTGCTGCTACCGTGAGCACCGGTGCGGCGACCGTGAGAAGCGGTCCGGAGGGGCGTGAACTGTCGGGCCCGCCGGTGAGAATCGACCAGTGACGTTGGCATCCCCGTCCTACCCGGAGTCGGGCCGGCTCGCCCGGCTGCGGGCCGACGGGTTCGCCCGCCGGGATCCGCTGGCCGGGGCCGGCCAGATCGCGCGGGTGCTCGCCGGGATCGAGGCGTTGCTGGCACCCCGCTGGGTCTGGTGGTCGGCGCGGTCCGCGGCGCGCGTGCCGCTCGCCGCCGGTATCCGGATCGGCGCCAGCTGGGATCTGGCCGCCGTCCACCGGATACTGCACGGCGGCCGCCGCCCAGGCCGGTCTGCACAACCTGCCCGCCCGGTCACCCGGAGCCTCTGGGTAGGCGCATCGGGTGGGGAGGTTATCCGGACGGTGGCCGAATTATGGGGAGCCAGTCACGGTTTGGGGACCGCAGACCGTGCCTAGGTCCCCCAAATTCGTCGGCCGACGGCTGGCCGATGGAGTCCAGCCAGCGCTCGCACAATCGTCTACCGTCTCGTTTCAAGATAATCAACGGTGTTGACGACACTTCGCATCCCATGATCAAAAATAAAAACCCCAAACAGCATCAGGGGAGTGGGAGCCAAACCAGTTGATCATTAGTAGACGTGAAAGCCTCGTAGAGCTGGCGTGGAAGCTCCGGATGACCGGCGGCGGCGGGGTTCGACGTGTGTGGGTCGAGGTGTGTCACGTTCATCCGGGCCGGTCGATCAACTGCGGCTGAGCGGCACGGTGCCGAGGAGGGGAGACCCTGCGACCGGCTCTACTTGACATAATGCTCATTATCGGCGTTTTTGGTGGGGTGGGGGAGGGTCCGGCGTGAACCTGGCACAGAGCAGGCGGGCGCTCACCATGCGGGATGCCCGCCGAAGGTGTTTGCCCACCACCTGGATCACCATGGATCACCAGAGGTGCAGGGCAGCCCGCCGTGCCGTCTGACGGCATCAAGTTTCAGATTCTGGTTCTGGTGTGACCCTGTCATCTGGCAGGGTCACACGCCGGTGTACCCGATCTATGCTGCCCTCACGAAAAGAAAGAAGAAGCGATATTAGCTTCCCGCGCATGACAGCGGAAGGGAGGGTCGTCATGAAAAGACTGAGGCGCAACGCGGGGCTTCTGCTGGCCACAGCATTCGCCGTCTCCACGGCGAGTGCAGGCGTGCTGGGTGGCGTGTCCGGGCAACAGCAGGAGCACGTCAGCGGCCCGGGCCTCAGTCCGGTGGTGCGGGAACTCACCGCGCAGGATAAGACCACGCTGTATGAGGCGGAACAAATCCTGCTGCGCAACTGCATGGGGGCACACGGCTTCAACTATCACCCCGTTCCCCAGTTTCCCGTCCCCGACGCCCGAGAGTTTCCCTACGTCATCGATGATCTGTCCTGGGCTCGCCGGCACGGCTACGGCAGTGACATTCAGGATGAGTTGGCCAAGGCCCGCGAGTCCGATGTCAACCAGAAGTACTTCCGCTCTCTGCCGCCCACCCGCCGAGCGCAGGCCCTGAAGGCCGCAAACGGTCAGAACCCTGTTGAAGTCACCGCTCGCGCTCCTGACGGCATGGTGCTGCAGCGCAGCTCCCAGGGCTGTCAGTCGGAAGCCGAGCGCACCCTCTACGGTGACCTTCCTACCTGGTTCCAGGCGAAGGTAACCATGGAATCCCTCCCGCAGGTCCGCTCACAGCACGTGCTGGCAGACCCGCGGTTCGACCAGGCCGTCAAACCGTGGGCTGAATGTATGCGCGCCGCCGGTCGCCCTTACCGCAGCCCTGCCGAGCTCCGTGAGAAGGCCCTGCCGGACCAGAAAGAGACCTTGCTGCCCCGTGAGCAGGAGATCGGACTTGCCGTCACCGAGGCACGCTGCGCTGCCGTTTCCGGTCTGGCCGCGAAAGCCAAGGCGCTCGACCTGGAGCACGCCGAGCGGCTCAACCGCCAATACCACGCAGAGCTGGATACCGCCCACCGGCTCCAGCTCGCAGCCTTGCCCCGAGCTCGCCCTATTACTGCGCAGCTACGCTGACCGCATGTGACGGGGCGGAAGAGAAAACCATCCAAGAACACACCGAAAAGGGAGACCATCATGCGCACCATTTACCGTGCCCTGGCCGTATCGGCCGTAGCGGCCGCCAGCGCGGCCGTGCTGCCCGCCACCGCCCAGGC
>NZ_CDXDOR010000202.1:0-7034 GCF_978021225.1 Frankia sp. CeTa3Moorea
GCCTGGATCTCCGATCTCGTCGCGCACGGTCTGGTACGAGCCTCGTTCGTTCCCCCGAAACCCCAGCGGGATCTCCGTGATCTCACCCGGGCCCGGCGGATAGTGGTCGAGGAGAAGACCCGGGAGATCCAGCGGCTGGAGAAGCTGATGCAGGACGCCGGGGTGAAACTCACCAGCGTCGCCTCGAAGCTGCTGGGGGTCTCGGGCCGGGCGATCCTGGAGAAGATGATCGAGGGGGAACAGTCCCTGGAGTATCTGGCCGATCAGGCTCGCGGCCGACTCCGTAGCAAGATTCCGCAGCTGCAGGAGGCGCTCGCGGGCACGTTCCGTTCCGGGCATCACGGGTTCCTCGCCGCGCAGCTGCTGGCACGGATCGACCTGTGCGACGAGCAGATCGATGAGCTCGACCACCGGATTGAGGTGATGATCGCCCCTTTTCGGGAGACGGTCGACCGGATCCGCACGATCACCGGGGTGGGTGAGGTCACCGCGACCGTGCTGCTCGCCGAGGTCGGCCTGGACATGAGCCGGTTCCCCACCGCCGGCCATCTCGCGTCCTGGGCGGGTATCTGCCCGGGGAACAACACCTCGGGAGGGAAACGCCTGTCCGGTCGTACCCGCCACGGCAACAAGTGGTTACGGACCGCGTTGACCGAGGCCGCGCACGCCGCCGCCCGTAGCAAGGACACCTACCTGGCATCCCACCACGCCCAGATCCGTGGTCGCCGTGGTGTTCTGAAAGCCATCGGTGCGACCCGCCACGACATTCTCATCGCCTACTGGCACATCATCGCGAACAACACCGTCTACCAGGACCTCGGTGGAGACTGGCACGCCCGCCGGCGCCGGGACCCCGAACGACGCAGGAAGAACCTCGTCGGCGAACTGGAGAAACTCGGCTACACCGTCACCGTCACACCAGCGGCATAACCGTCCAACCCGGACGGAAAGGAAGGCCCGCAGCCGCTAACCGAACACCGATAAAACCAGCGCTGGAAGCCGGGCTCCCAGCGTCTTCCCTCATGCCCGGAACCAGCCCCTCCGCGGTCCAGTAATTCACTCCTCAGAAGAGTGAGCGCGGCGTTGCGCTTGGCCATCCCGGTTCTCCATACCTATCGAGTTGTGGCGTTGCGCAACCGTAGCAGTGATGTTGTGGCGCTACGGGTGGAGGTGTGATGGTGGAGTGGGGATCGCTCTTGGTTGGAGCGCTGGGAGGTGGCGGCGGAGTGCATACGTCCACCGGTGTGACGAATGCAACACAAGCTGGAGAAGGTGGCCACGCTGGGCGATCCGAGCGGTGAGACCTCGGCGGCCTGAACAGAACGTGTGGCTGCCGGCGTGGATGCGCCACACAATTGACCAGTCGACCTCGAAGTATGTGTGAACGGCGATGTTGCGGAAGCCTGTGACGGACCGCCACGGCACGTCCGGCCAGCGCGCGAAGCTGTCGGTGGCCTGGTCGATCGCGCCGAGGAGATGGCCGAGCGGGCCGTCGGGCCCGTGTCCGAGTCGGGTGAGGAGGGTTCGCAGCTGCGGATCGCTGATCGCATCGGTCGGCGCACGGGTGAGGCGTTCGGCGCCGAGTACGTGGATGTCTCGGGAATGAAAGCGGCGCGGGGCGGGATCGACGGGCTCAGCCAGACCAAGGCGTTCGAGGAGAAAAGCCGATCCGTATGAGGTCGCGGGCCACGCGGGCGGCGAGCACACGCGAGCCGAGGTCGTCGCCGCCGCGGCCACCTGTGCGGCCGATGAACGGTTCTTCCTGGCTGACCCGCAGCCAGCCGGCTGCCAGGACGTAGCGCCAGACGTCGTCGGGGTACCAGGCCAGTGCCCGACGCCGCGTGGTGAGCAGATCGAGCGGGTCGTGCACGCGGGGGCCGAAGTCGTGGTCCGTGGAGACCTCGTCGTCGAAGCCGAGGACCTCGGACCCCTCACCGAGCAACGCGGCAGCGTGGGGCACGCCCACGACCAGCGACCGAACCGCCCGCTCGTAGAACCGTCGAGAAAGATCGCGACCGGGCACGGCTCCGCGATCCTCCTCAAGGCATCCCGTCATGCACCAGGCATCTCATCGTCGAGGTTGCCGAACAGCCGTGCGCGGGACGTGTCAACCATGATCACCACCGAATCGGGGACGTCAGCCAAGGAGACCACGGACATGACGTGCTCCAGGACGAAGGGCGTGGTCCTGCCGCCTGACGTGAACGGCGACTCCCGGCCGGTGCCATCGGCATGCTGGACGGCAGCTGGGACATGATGGCCCCTTCGTCGCTGCCCAAGCCGTCGGTGAACAGGTTGCCATGCGCGTTCTTGCCGCGGCCCCAGCGGCTGCCTGTGGCTACCGCGGGTCCTCCGAAGTCGCCGCCGCTCAGCACCTCGGCGGAACGGACGCGGTTCGCATGATCCCAACATGGTCGTCCGGCCGGGGCTCGAACCAGCTGTCGAGGCCCTGACCAGCACCGTTCCATGGTGTTGAATCTCAAAGCGATAGATCGCGAACCGCGTTCACCGAGGTCGGAGGCGTGATCAGAAAAAGGGTGGACTCTCTGTACCAGCCCGAATCGATCGATCTTGGTTGCTGGCCTTGAAATTACCGTCCGGCCGGTCGCTACCCGGCCCCTGGCCAGGGGCGACGCTGGATGACCGCGCCGACCGGAGTGTCGCCTGACGGATTGAACGAGTGTTCCATTGGTCCGTCCGCGCGATCGCGACCAGTCAGGGAGGAATCACTCGCCGCACAGGTAGATCGTCGATCACGGGTAGGCTGGTCGTGAAGTAGCGAGTCGGGCGGGGAGGAGGACTGGTGAGCCGTCGGTTCAACACGGCTGGGCCGTGCATCCCCGCGGAGCATTACATGATCCCGGCGCTGTCCCGCCTCCCGGAGGCGCCCGGGTTGGTGGATCTCAAGGCCTACTTCGTCGTCCACGCGCCCCGCCAGACGGGGAAGACGACGGCGCTCCGCGCACTCGCGGCCGACCTGACCAGGCAGGGCCGGTACGCCGCGGTGCACGTCTCCTGCGAGACCGGGCGCGCCTGGGGAGACGACATCCGCGCCGCGTCCCGGGCGATTCTCGACCGGCTCCGCTCCAGCGCCGAGGACACCCTGTCTGCGGAGCTGCGGCCCGCGCCGTGGCCGGAGACCTCCGACGGCACCCTGATCGTCGAGGCGCTCGGAGCCTGGGCCCGGATCTGCCCACGTCCGCTCGTCCTGTTCTTCGACGAGATCGACGCCCTTCAGGGCCAGTCGTTGATCAGTGTGCTCAGCCAGGTGCGGGACGGCTACAACGCCCGCTCCACAGCGCCCTTCCCGGCATCGGTCGTGCTGTGTGGTCTCCGCGATGTCCGTGACTACAAGGCGGCGGCCGGTGGTGACCCGTCGCGGCTGGGCACGTCGAGCCCTTTCAACATCAAACTCAAGTCGCTTAGGCTGGGCGACTTCACCGCGGATGAGGTGGCGGAGCTCTACGGTCAGCACACCGCCGCCACCGGCCAGCCGTTCGCGCCGGGCGCCGTCGAGCACGCCTACGAGCTCACGGGCGGCCAGCCGTGGCTGGTCAACGCGCTGGCCCGCGAGGTCGTCGAGGAGATGGCCGTGCCCGCCACAGAGACGATCACACTTGAGCATCTCGAGGCCGCGAAGGAACGGCTCGTCCTTGCGCGCGCCACCTACCTGGACTCGCTGGCCTCCAAGCTAGCCGAACCCCGTGTCCGTGAGATCATCGCTCCGTTGATCGCCGGGGACCCGCTCGTCCTCGACCCGTACGACGACGACGTCAGCTATGTCCGTGATCTCGGCCTCATCGCGCCCGACCCACCAGTACGGGCCGCGAATCCGATCTACCGCGAGGTCATCGTCCGCGTCCTGTCGTCCTCCGTGCAGGAGAGCATCACCACCGATCCCCGCACCTTCGTCCGCCCGGACGGCAGTTTCGATCTTCCACGAGTCCTCGCTGACTTCGCGGTCTGGTGGATCGAGAACGGCGAGTTCCTCACCAGCCGCGGCTACTACGACGAGGCCGCGCCCCAGCTCATTCTCATGGGCTACCTCCAGCGCGCCATCAACGGTACCGGCCAGGTCGAACGCGAATACGCGCTCGGCTCCGGCCGCATTGACCTTCATCTCCGCTGGCCCTACGCACCCCGCGGGGGACCGCGGCAGGTCCAGCGCGAGGGTTTCGAGATCAAGGCCTGGCGCACCGGCAGATCCAACCCGCTCAAGGCCGGGCTCCTACAGCTGGACCGCTATCTCGACCGACTCCAGTTGCCGACCGGCACCCTTGCGATCTTCGACCAGCGCACGAACGCGCCTCCCATCGACGAACGCACCGCGATCATCACCGTGACCAGCCCGGCCGGGCGCTGCATCACCCTCCTCAACGGGTGACCGACGCCCGCGCGCCTTGAGTCCGAACACGACGCGGGGGCCGAGTCGTCCGCGAGGCCTGTGGGGTGTCAGTGGATGTTTACGTAGCCCTGGTGACGATAAGTCACCTTTGCCGTCGGCGGCCTTTACGTATTTCGCGCCGTAGAAGCACGTCCGTGCCCCCGAGGCTACGACCACGGCAGCCGTTGAGCGCGGATATGCGACTCGAGGTCCGTCTGGTTCGACGATGGGACGAAAACTCCCCTCCAGCCACGTTCGGCCAGGCGGGTTTAAGGCCACGCAGACCAGGTAGGAGCGTCTGCCATGAGCCCACGCAAGCCCTACCCCAGCGACCTGTCCGACGCCCGCTGGGACCTGATCGCACCCGCCCTGCAGGCCTGGCGGAAAGCCCGGCTCGACCGCCGACCCACCGGCCAGCCCGCCCGGGTCGACCTCCGCGAGGTGTTCGACGCGATCCTCTATCTCAACCGGACGGGAGTCCCCTGGAAATACCTGCCCCACGACTTCCCGTCGCACAACACCGTCTACTTCTACTACGCCGCCTGGCGGGACGAGGGCATCTTCGCCCGGCTCGGCTACGACCTGACCGGCCTGGCCCGCCTCGCCGACGGCCGCGCGCCCGACCCGACCGCCTGCGTCCTCGACACCCAGAGCGTCAAGACCTCCACCGACGTTCCCCTGACCAGCCAGGGCACGGACGCTGGCAAGAAGATCGTCGGGCGGAAGCGGGGCATCGTCACCGACACCCTCGGCCTGCTGCTCGCCGTGACCGTCACCGCCGCACACCTGTCGGACAACACCCTGGGAATACGCCTGCTCGACCAGGCCAAAAACACCTACCAGACCATCTCGAAAACCTGGGTCGATGCCGGCTTCAAAAAGACCGCGGTCGAACACGGAGCCGCCCACGGCATCGACGTCGAGGTCGTCTCCCGAAACACCGGCACCCCCGGCTTCCAGCTCGTGCAATGGCGCTGGATCGTGGAGCGGACCCTGGGCTGGCTCATGCTCCACCGCCGCCTGGCCCGCGACTACGAGACCCTCCCCGCCAGCTCCGAAGCCATGATCCACATAGCGATGATCGACAACGTGGCCAAGCGCATAACGGGCGAGACCACACCCACCTGGCGAGACCCCCGCTAGGATATAAGCCGTAATCAACCCAAATCAAACATCCACTCAGACGGTGTCGAAGGCTGAGGCGTAGCGGAACACTCCGGGGGTTCGGCCGGTCCAGGTAGTCAGCGTGCGGATCTGGAAGTGCTGGGCCCAGTCGGGGTTGGGCGGGAGCACGCCGAGTGGTTGCGCAAGCTGAAAACCGAATCGCTGGTAGTAAGTGGGGTCGCCGAGCAAGACGGCTGCGGGTGAGTCCAGGGCGTCGGCTGCCGCGAGCACCGCGTGCATCAAGGCGCTGCCGACTCCGCGGTGCTGATGGCTGGGGAGCACGCCCAGGGGGCCGAGCCCCAGCGAGGGGTGCTCATCGATGTGGGCGCGGCTGCCGACCACGTGACCGACGACGTCACCGTCAATCTCGGCCACGAGGGACAGGCCTGCGACGACATCGCCGGCTGCGCGAAGTTCGTCGACGAGCCGTGCTTCGGCGGCAACCGAGCCATCGGCGGTGGCGAAGGCGGCGTTGTGGACGGCGAAGATCGCTCGTTGGTCGACAGACGTCTCTCGTCGTATCAGCACGACGTCAGGATTCTGGTCGACGTATGTCTGGGCAAACGGATTTGTGGAGATCACCTCGTGCGGGCGGGCCGGGCGCACCACCCCAGCCCGATGACCACATCACGCGATCATCACGTGATGGCCGATGCGGCAGAGGTGCCGGCGGGGATCTGTGGCTGTGGCTACGACCGTTTGACCCCGCCTGGAACTCCACCACCTGTCGATGGCGTCGCCGAATGCAAGCAGCTCTAGGCCGATGTCGCTGGCGGTGAAGTAGTTAACCGCCAACCGTGTCACGGCGGGCTCTGTCACGAGGTAGGAGCGGTAGAGCATCCTCGCGGCGTGCACTATCCTCGGCCAGACGTCGGGATCGAGGGCAAGCCGCATCTTCCGGTCGGTCAGGTATCGCGGGTTCCTGTCGGCATCCGGCGGGAACCCGCCCGCTTCGTTGAATACCTCTTTGTTGTAGACCTCGCCCCCGAAGGTGGCCACAATCAAATTGTCGACGAAGGACTCACGTCTCACTTCGGCCGTCTCGGCGTCGGGCATTCCCGTGTGGAGGGGGTCGGGCCTGGCGCCGATGTTGGCCTTGAAGAACCGGAGTTGCCGCGCGATGCCGGATTCCGGCGCCTCGCGTTCCCGTTGCTCAAGAGTAACTGGTCAGCACTCTTGATCGATTGCTGTTGTCGCGGGTCAGGTCGTTTGGGTGCCGATCGCTGTGGGCGTGGGGTGCTCGCGGTGGGTGATTGGTCCGTAGGCTGATGGTGTGTCGCCTGTCGATCAGCCCGCGTCCTCGTATGAGGAACTGGCGGCGCTGGTCGTGGCGCAGGCGGCCCAGATCGCCGAGCTGCGGGCCGCGTTGGAGAAGGCGAACGCCGAGATCACGGGGCTGAACGCCCGGCTGGGGGAGAACTCGCGGAACTCATCGAAGCCGCCGAGCTCGGATGGGCTGGCCAAGCCGGAGCCGAAGTCGCTGCGG
>NZ_CDXDOR010000203.1:0-6821 GCF_978021225.1 Frankia sp. CeTa3Moorea
GCCACGCCGGTCTCACTGGGCCTGATCGTCACGTTCACGAACCTAGCCGCACGGAACAACGTTCCAATGAACGGTGGATGGACATTTCCTATCAAGGACATATCGAAACTTCGTTTCACGCCTGCTTCTCGCGCAGCGACGGGGGCCGGACCCGCGGGTCTGCGAGCGTGCCAGCTTGGTAGGGGACCCCAGGGATCTGCCGGAAAATAACCTCAGAATTTGATGTTGCCCTTGTCGATCAGGTTGGTGTGGATCACGGTGACCAGCAGCCGGTCAGACAGCGACAGGGGACCGCGGCGCAGGACGCGGTACCGGGCATGTTTGTGGTGCAGGCTGACCGGCGGGTGATCGAGCAGGTACTGCTCGACTCTGGCCAGCAGGGCGGTGAAGGCCGGGCCTTCCAGGCCGGTGAGTGTGGGGTGGTGCAGCCAGCTCGTGGGCGGTCAGCCCGGTGCGGGTGGTGGTCGCGCCGATCGTGTTGACGACAACGTCGTGGCTGGTCAGCGGGCGCCCACCCCAGTTGACACTGATCCGGGAGAACAGTCGGTGCTCGATACTGTTCCATTTCGATGTTCCTGGCGGAAAATGGCAGACTGTCACCTCCAGACCAGCCGTGTGAGCGAAGGCGGCCAGCTCACTTTTCGGGAGGCCTTGACACCAGCCGGCATGATCACACGAGGCACGCGCGTGGTCAGCCCGTGGCGAGCAGGTCGACGGCCGGTCGAGTCGGGACCGCTTGCTGCCGCTCCGCGGCGAGGAACGGCCCTTCGCCGCTCGGGTCCATCACGCCGGACTCGGCCCAGCTGAAGCGGCCCCCGAGCACCTCCTGCGCCGCCGTGTAGTTGCGGGCGTCGTCGTTGCGCCACAGCGCCGCGAAGGACGCCTCGACCCGGCGTCGCGCCTGCCGGCAGAACAGGTCGGCCAGGTCGATCGCAGTCGGCTCGCCCTCCTCATCGAGCATCCGGGCCCGCACGACCGCCGCGCTGATAGCGAACAGTTCGGCGCCGATGTCGACGAGACGCCCGAGGAACGCCTGCTTCTTCTCCAGTCCGCCCTGCCAGCGAGCCATCCCGTAGAAGGTCGACCGGGCGAGCTTGCGCGCCGAGCGCTCCACGAAACGCAGGTGCGTGCCGAGCCGACCGAATTCGAGGAACGATCGCGGCGACGTCCCGCTGCCGACGGCGAGGCCGGGCAGCCAGCGGCCGTAGAAGGCGGCCGCCCGTCCGGCGCCGCGGGCCTTCGCCGCGACCGACGCGTCCGGGGAAATGATGTCACCGGCCACCGCGAGGTGGGTGTCCACGGCCTCCCGCGCGATGAGCAACCGCATGATCTCGGTAGAGCCTTCGAAGATCCGGTTGATGCGCAGGTCGCGTAGCATCTGCTCGGCCGGTACCGGTCGTTCCCCCCGGTTGGCCAGGGACTGGGCGGTCTCGTACCCGCGGCCGCCGCGGATCTGGACCAGCTCGTCGGCGATCAGCCAGGCCATCTCGCTGGCATACAGCTTGGCCAGGGCAGCCTCGATCCGGATGTCCCCGCGTCCCTCATCGGCCATCAGGCCGGACAGTTCCAGCATCGCCTCCAGCCCGAACGTGGTGGCGGCCGTGAACGCGATCTTCTGGGCGATGGCGTCGTGCTGGCCGATGGGCCGACCCCACTGGACGCGGTCCCGCGACCATTCCCGGGCGATGCGCAGCGCGTACTTGGCGCCGCCCACACAGGTCGCCGGCAGGGCGAGGCGACCGGTGTTCAGCGTCGTCAGGGCAATCTTGAGCCCCTCGCCTTCCCGCCCGAGGCGGTCCGCGGCCGGGACCCGGACCCGCTCGAAGCTGGTCACCCCGTTCTCGATGCCGCGCAGACCCATGAACTCGTTGCGGTGCTCCACCTTCACGCCGGGTGCGTGGGCATCGACGATGAAACACGTGATGCCACCGCGATGACCGGCCGAGCGCGGGACGACCGCCATGACCACCAGCCGATCGGCGATCACACCGTTGGTGGTCCACAGCTTGCGGCCGCTCAGCTCGTAGGCGGCGCCACCCTCGACCGGCACCGCCTGGCTGCTCATCCGGGCCGGGTCGCTGCCCACGTCGGGCTCGGTCAGCAGGAACGCGCTGATCTCCTCGCGGGCCACCTTCGGTAGATACGTCCGCTTCTGCTCCTCGGTACCGAACCCCAGGACCGGCTCGGCCACGCCGATCGACTGGTGCGCCGAGAGCAGCGTGGGCAGGCTCGCATGCCACGAGCTGGACAGTTCAAGCGCCCGGTTGTAGTAAACGGTGGTCAACCCGAGTCCGCCGTACTCCTCGGGGATCTTCATGCCGAGGGCGCCTATCCGCCGCAGCCCGTCGATCACCTGCCCAGGTAGCCGCCCGTCCCGCTCGATCTGCAACGGGTCCACCGTCTCCCGCAGGAACGACTCGAGCTGGGCCAGGAACGCCTCCCCCCGCTGCCGGTCGCCCTCCTTCGGCCGCGGGTGCGGGGAGATCAGATCGAGCCGGAGATGACCGAGGAAAAGCTCCTTGCCAAACGAGGGAAGCCGCCACTCGGCCTCCCGGGCCGCCTCGGCGACCCTGCGCGCCTCCCGTTCTCCCACCTGCGCCATCTCTCGCCTCCCCGTCCGTGAGCGGTATCCCGTCCGTCAGCGGTATCCCGTCCGTCAGCGGTATGCAGTCCCTACCTACCCGTACTCCTTACCCGCACCGCGCCCATCCGCACGAGCTGGCACGCACACTCAGGCCGCGATCGTCCACGTGCCGTTAGCGTCCGCACCGGCCCCCGCACCGGCCCCCGCACCGATCTCCGCACCGATCTCCGCACCGATCAATGTCGACTTCCATCTGATCGCCCCCCTGCCGGCGAATTTGGGAGACCTGAGCACGGTCTGCGGTCCCTGGACCGTGACTGGCTCCCCCAAATTCGACCGCCGCGCGATCATGAGGACCCGAACTCGCGAACGTTGGTAGTCACCGCGTCCGCGACGCGACCTCTCACTGCGGGGGCGGAGGTCGCGGAACAGTAGCACCAGTGTGCCGGGCTGCCGCAGGACATCGACGAGGGTAGATCGGGACGCCATGTACACGCCGAGCACGTCAACGAGCCGTGTACTCGGATGTCTCGCCCCGACGACCGGACGGCTGTCCAGGGCGGCGGGCGCGGCGCTGCCCGGGCACTCGACGTCCAGCCCGCGCGGCGCGGCCGATGTCGGCCCGCGCACAAGGCTTGCAGATGTTGCGTTTGTTTCGGATGATGCAGTTGGGAACCGTGAATGTTGATGGAGGTGGCAGAGATGCCCGGCCAGGTTGACGGCGCGACCGGGCGACCGGGCGGCCGGACCCCGATCTGATCGGCACCCACCGGCGGATCAAGTTTCGCGACCTCCACGAGTACAGAAGCCGCGACGACCTGGCGCGGCGACGCGAGGCCGACAACCTGACCGAGCTGACCCAGGAACTAGAGCTGTACTGAACGATGACCTTCACGGTGGTGTACGACGCCAACGTGCTCTATCCGAACACGTTGCGCAACCTTCTGATCCGGATCGCGCAGTCAGGCCTGGTCCAGACGAAGTGGACCAACGAGATCCTCGACGAGATGGTCACCGCGATCGGCCGGAATCGGCCAGACATACCGTCCGACGTTGACGACCACATCGTTACCGCCATCCCTGGCGGTGGCTGGATGGGCGAGTTCCACCACGCCGACGGAATCACCTGGCACGAGCCGGTCATCGGCTGGGGAGTCCTCGACCTCGGCATCGGGGACTCGTTCTTCGTCAATGACGATCAGGGCTACTTCGAGCACTGCCCCACCGCCGACCTGGTCAGGGTCTGGCACCCGAACGCCACCGGCTCGACGGCGCCCCCACCAGGCACCAATGCCTGAGCTGGTTCAGCGCCCGCCCCAAGCCCACCGCGAACCCGGCAATCGGTACCGCCATGACCTGCGCTCCGGCAACGCTTCCGCCACGGCTTCGGGCGGAAGCCGCCGGTCATACGCCACGTACTCGTGATCACCCGGATGCAAGATCACAGGGATGAAACAGGCGACGAACTCCTCCGTGTGAACCGACGTGTAAGCCCTGATAGCGCCGTCAGAAAGACGCCGGAGGATCACCTCCCCCGGCTGCACCGGGGCGTACCTCCGGTTCTCCGGCCGTGGCGGAATGGGATCGCTCGGACGCCGCGGCAGGCCGTTGGGACCGTAGACCTCGACGTCATCCGGGTTCCACACGAATCGATCGTCACGATCGTCATACGGACGCTCCGCAAGATCCCCCATCCATGCACCATCCCACAACTGTCAAGGGCCATTGAGTTCCGTGGCCGCCGACACATCCGCATGGTCGGCAAGGGCGCGAAGGCCGCGGTCATCGTGCTCGCTCCGGCGACCGGGCATGCCCTCGACACCTACCTTGCCGGCCGCACCACCGGGCCGCTGTTCGCCACGGCGACCGGCCGCCGGCTGGACCGACCCGCGGACGACGAAGGGGGTACGACCGGGCTCGCGGCAACCTCGACTGCCATGGGACGTATGCGCTGTCAGCGTTCCTCGGTGAGTAGGGGCGTACCACCGGTGCGGCCGGCCTTAAGTCAGTGAGCCGTCGATTTTGACCACGTACAGTTTGATGTCGGTCAAGTACGGCACCACGGTGCCCGCTGCCGGCTCCTGCCGTACCACCTTCCAATGCGAGTCGATGACCTGAAGGCGTCCCCGTCCAGTCGCGTCGATTGAAGTCGACCGCAAGGGCGGGAAAAGAAGCTCCTGCGCGCTTTGCAGGTTCATGCCGACAACACTAGGGACCGCCTTCACCGCGGGGACCGTCGGCTGGGTTGCGGCAGGCGCGGCAGTGGTAGGGATACCCCCTTCCGTGCCGGGGACCGTAATGGCCGTTGTCGTCGCCGCCGGGACGGCGGTGGTCGCGGCCGTCGGGGTGGCGGTCGTGGAGCTGGGGCTCGCGATCGCGGCGACGATAAGAAGCGCGACCACGGCGACACCGCCGATAATGCCGATCTTCTTCCAGTCGCGACCCTGCCGCGGTGGCGGCATCGGGGGTCCGTAGCCGCGGGTCGGCCCATCTCCGCCCGGGTGAGGCTGCTGGTAGCCCTGGCTTCTGCCGTCGTGGTAGCTGTGGTGCCTTTGATCGTCGTAGTACGACATGACCGACCCCCGTTGAGACAGCATCGGGGAATGGGCGTCACCCCCCGACAACGCGGCGCACAGGGTATCGAAGGCATCACTGGACCGAATCGCGGGGTACGCGCTGGGCGGGTATCCCGCTGAACTCGTTGGTATAGCGGTCGGTCATGGCCCACATGCCATGTCCGCGTCGCGCCCATAGCGCCCGGGCCCGTTCGATCAGTCGGACTGTCCCCTCCCGCCCGCACGGACCATCGAGATAGCGCATGGTCTCGGGGTCGGCGTTCATCGCCGCGTACGGGTCGATGTCGGCGTCGAACCAGTCGCGAAGGATGAGCCGTTCCGTGACAACGATGGGGATCTCGGGTGCGGTCACTGGGTGAGGGCGAGCCGTGGGCGGGTGCCGAGCCGCTCGCGTAGATCTTTGGCTGGGGGTAGTTCAGCGAACGGATCAAGATGCTTGCTGATATCTCCGGCCTTGGCTGTGACACTGTAGGTCGGGGTGGCGTTCAACATCGAGACCACTTCCGATGCGTGCCGAGCAGCCTCCTCCGGCTCGGGTTTGGATCGAAGTAGCAGCGCCAGGGAGAGGTTGAGCATGGCGTTCCCGAGGTCTTCGAATCCACCACCGGTTCGTTGGTAGGCGTCGACCGCTGCGCGCGCCATCGCCTTGGCCGCCTCGCCATGCCGGAGAAGGGCGAGAGCCCGCGCTGTCGACTGGTCGGCGTGGGCGGGTCCGAACGGTGATGCTCCGGGTAGCGGGGGACTGGCCACGACGTGGTCATGCATGAGCGCGAGCGCTTTTCGTGCGCCGGCTTCGTCTCCGAGCGCGACCAGTCCTCGAACTTCGTAGGCGGCGAGTCGCGCGGCCAGGTAAGGATGATCGGCTATTGTCAAGGCCTCCCGGGTCGACCCTGCGGGTCCCGGCAGGGCGTATTCAAGATCTTCTGCTGTCTTTTCGAGCTTCGCTTCCTTCCACAGGCGGATCAGTTCGCCGTCGGACTTCAGCTCCCGGTTGAGGTCTGCGACGACTCTGGGTGACGGTAGCTGGTGGCCGTTCGCCGCGTTGCCGATTACTTGGCGCGGGATCCCCGTCTTCCGGTGCAACTTACTGTGATCGTTCTGTCGATCTGCGATCAAGCCTCGAAGATACGTCACGAACTGTGACCGTGCTTGTCTCTGAGAATCCATCGCCTTGTCCTCCTGTCAAGCGATGCCCTGTCATGGCCGTCATCTGCATGCATGAAGAAACGGCTGCATTCTGCAGCAGATCTGGTGCGCAGTGTGTCATGTCCTTACCGGCGGATGTGCCGGCCGGCATCCGGAGGCCAGGGAGGATTCGTGACGCTGACGGGTTCTCCCTGCGGATCGCCGGGCGGGTGGAAGGCGGCCACCTATACCGGGAGGAGGAGCGGGCCCCACCGTTCGCGGGCACCCTCCCCCTCCCGGGCCCTGCCGACCCGCCGGCCCGGAGCGAACTGGATTCCCGTGCGGGACACACCGGCGAACTATTCGATCTCCGTGCTCGACGCCGATGGGCGTCCGGTCGAAACCCTGACCGGCTGGCCCACGGCCCGGCTCGCCGACGAGCACGCCCAGATCTTGCCCGACATCGTCGGCTACCGGGTCGTTCCGCTTCGCCATGTCAACGGCCCCTGGGACCGGGGCCGTCCCCTCCCCGAGGC
>NZ_CDXDOR010000204.1:0-5538 GCF_978021225.1 Frankia sp. CeTa3Moorea
CCACCGCCGAGCCGAGGGGGTGAGCCGCCGGCGGCGCCAGCGTGTCGTTGCTTGACGACGGTAGATCATGTTGCAATCCTCCGGCCTCGGAGAGTTGGCATTGCGTGATGGCTCCACGAACTCCTCCAGCCGGTCGACCGACGTCGGCCGATAACCGTCGACGGCTGACCGTGGCAGCCGGCCAGAGGAGATCATTTCGCGATGAACGATCGAAGGACATTCATCCGTGCCGCCACGGTGGCCACGACCCTCGTGCCCTGGTCGCTCGGCTACCTCGGCTCCGCCACCGCGGCGGACGCGGCCACCGCGGCGCCGTCCTCCCCACCTGCGCCCGCCCGACCCGCCGTCGTGGACATTCCATCCCCGACCGGGGCCTCCGGTCTCCTCACCGGCGGCAACACCGCAGGCCTTCTCGCGGGCTACTGGCAGACCTCACCATCCGAGCTCAGTGGGTTCGTCTACCGCGGCGGTACGGTGCACGGCCTGCCGGGGAACAGCCGGCCGGCCGCGGTGAGCGAGGCCGGCGTGGTCGTCGGCGAGAACATCACGCGTTACAGCCGGGAGGCGTTCCGCTGGAAACGTGGCGTCTATCAGTCGCTGGGATTCCTCGGCGGCACCCCCACCCAGAGCGGGCAGTCCAGTACCGCGGTCGACGTCAGCGACACCGGATTCATCGTGGGGACCAGCACCACCAATACGGGCGAGCAGCACGCCTACCGATGGTCAAACGGCACGATGACGGATCTGGGCACACTTGGCGGACCATTGAGTTCCGCCGTGGCCGTCACGGTGCAGGGAAGGGTGGCGGGTAACAGCCTCACCCGGGAGGGCGCCAGCCACGGGTTCCTCTGGTCAGCCGGCACGATGTCGGATCTCGGGACTCTCGGCGGTTCCTCGACCGTCGTCGCCGACGTGAACAACGCCAGGCAGGTCGTGGGGACCAGCGAGACCTCGGACGGCTATTCCCGCGCGTTCCTGTGGGACCGCGGCCGCATGACCGATCTCGGGACCCTCGGCAGTGACCTGCACAGCGAGGCGGTCGCCGTGAACAGTCTCGGTCAGGTGCTGGTGCGCAGCCTCGGATCGTCAGATGGCGGGTTCCTGTGGATCGCGGGCCGCCGCATCCCGATCACCTCACCGCTCGGCCCGCTGGAGCTTCTCGACCTCAATGATCATGGTGTGGTATGCGGGACGGCACCCTCGGGTCAAGGCAGCCACGCGTTCCGCTGGTACCGCGGCCGGCTGACCGATCTGGGCACCCTCGGAGGACCGCTGAGCGCGGGCAACGCCGTCACCCCGAACAACGTCGTGCTCGGTTCCGCGACCACCACGGACTCCCCGTTCCCCCATGCGGCATTCTGGCCGAACACCGGCTCCTGACGTTCTCAGCGGCCCGTCACAATGGCTTCTCGGTGACGAGGGGCTTCTCGGTGACGAGGCCGCCGTCGACGTGCAGCCGGCGGGTCACGGCGACCGTGTCGAGCATGCGCCGATCATGGGTGACGAGCAGCAGGGTGCCCGCATAGCCGGCCAGCGCCTGTTCGAGCTGATCGATCGCCGGAAGGTCGAGGTGGTTGGTGGGTTCGTCGAGCACCAGGCAGTTCACGCCGACCGCCTGCAGCAGCGCGAGCCCCGCCCGGGTGCGTTCTCCCGGCGACAGGGACGCCGCCGGCCGAGTGACCTGATCCGGGCCGAGACCGAACTTCGCGAACAGGGTGCGCACCTCGCCCGCCGGCCAGCTGGTCGCCCGCTCGGCGACGGCCAGCGCCGTGGCCTCACCCCGGAACAGGCCGCGGGCCTGGTCGATCTCGCCGAGCCGCACGCCGGACCCGAGTGCCTGGTGCCCCCGGGCCAGGGGGATGCGGCCGAGCAGCGCACCCAGCATGGTCGTCTTGCCCCCGCCGTTCGGCCCGGTGATCACCACCCGGTCCGCCCACGCGATCGTCAGGTCGACCGGCCCCAGAGTGAAGCCCGATCGGGCCACCACCGCGCCGGTCAACGTCGCGACGACATCGCCCGACCGGGGCGCGGCGGCGATCGACATGCGCAGCTGCCATTCCTTGCGGGGCTCCTCGACCTCCGCCAACCGGTCGAGGCGGGACTCGATGGACCGGACCCTGGCCGCGCTCTTCGTCGCCGCCTCGATCCGGGCTCCCTTGGCGGCCCGGTCACCGTCGGGCATCCGCCGCTTCGCCCGCACCGAACCCCGCACCGCCTGCTCCCGCTGGCGTTGCGCCTGGGCAACGAGATCGGCCCGCTGGCCGGCGTACTCCTCGTACCGCTCCCGGGCCTGACGCCGCGCGACCTCGCGGGCCTGCAGGTACGCCGTCCATCCGCCGGCGAAGAGGGTGAGGCCGTGCCGGTGCGGATCGAGTTCGGCGACGGTGTCGATGGTGCGGTCGAGGAACTCGCGGTCGTGGCTGACGACGACCAGCGCCCCGGGCACGCCTTGGACGAACCGCTCGAGCCGTTCCAGCCCGTCGAAGTCGAGGTCGTTGGTGGGCTCGTCGAGCAGGGTGATGTCGAACCGGGACAGCAGGACGCCGGCCAGCGATCCCCGGGCGGCCTGCCCGCCGGACAACGCCGTCGTCGGGCTGTCGAGCGCGCCCGCGGGCAGACCGAGATCGGCGCACACCTCCTCGGCGCGGGCGTCGAGGTCGGCCGCGCCGATCGCCAGCCACCGCTCCAGGGCGACGCTGTAGCGGTCGTCGACCCCAGACGTGCCAGGAGCCCCAGACGTGCTAGGGACCCCGGACGTGCCCAGGGCCAACGCCTCGGTCGCGGCGTCGAGCTCGGCCTGCGCCGCGGCGACGCCGGTGCGACGGGCAAGGAAGGCCCGCAGGGTCTCCCCGGGGTCGCGGTCGGGTTCCTGGGGGAGCAGGCCGACGTTGGCGGTCGGCGGCGCGAGATCCACCCGGCCCGCGTCGAGCGCCACCTGCCCGGCGAGGGCACGCAACAACGTCGACTTGCCGACGCCGTTGGGCCCCACCACGCCGAGACGGTCGCCGGGCGCGACGGTGAGGGAGACGCCGTCGAGGACGGTCGCCCCACCGCGGGTGACGGTGAGACCGGACGCGACGAGGGTGGCGGACATCTGACCAGTCTGGCGCATGGACGGCGCATCGCGTCCCGCCCCCTGGGGCCGCATCCATCCGGTGGAACCCTACGGTGAGTCCGTACGCTAGGTTCGTACGCTGGGTCCGTGCGGCTGACCGGCGCCGAGGCCCGCATCGTCCGGGCGAGCGAACCCGGACACGCCGCTGCCATCGAACTGCTCATCGCCCGATATGACCAGTGCCAGGCCACCCCGCCCGCCGGGCCGGCGATCATCGTGACGGTGGCCCGCTGGTCAGGGTGGGCCTTCTCGACGTAGCCGGCTGTTAACATCGCCGGCCCTCGATACCGCCGGCCCTCGATACCACCGGCCGTCGACATCGCCGTCAGTGCGGGCCGGTTCCGGTCGTGCCCGGCGCCCGCGGGCGGTCCCAGCCGGGCGGCAGGGTAGCCGGTGTGCGCCAGGACGGGTCCGGCTGGAAGTCGCACCAGGTGCCGTCGAACGGGAACGCCCCTGTCTCGACGAGCCGCAGCAGCCGCTCGCCCTCGGCCCGCACCGCCGCCGCGTCGGTGACCCAGTAGTGCTCGGGAAACGCGAGCCGTTCCGCGAGCTCGTGCTCATCCTTCCACTGCCAGGTCCGGTCCGGGGAGACCCACAGGTCGAGGTCGTGGTCGGTCGTGTCCACCCCGACGAGTCCGTCGTGGCGCCAGGCCACGGCAGGTGCCTCGAGGTTGATGTACCAACGGGCGAACCGCCCCTGCCGGTCCCAGAACCACCACACCGAGTGCGCGCCCGCCGGCGGGATCATCATAAGGATGTTCGGCCCAGGCCAAGCCCTCTCCACCAGCACCGTGGATTGGCGGATCCATTCGGCGAACGGCATGTCGCGCAGGCCGCGACCGTCCGTGCTCAGCTCGACGGCCATCGGGCAGCCGTGCGGGATCCACAGCCGCAGGCCGCGCTCATCGTGGCCGACCACGTGACCCGCGCGGACGAAGACGAGCCGCTTGGTGGTGAACGACCGGTGCACGACCACTTCGCCCGGGACGAATTCTCCTGGAACGAATTCGCCCGGGACGAACGGACCCGCCGGTGCGGCGCCCGAACCGAGCGGTGGCGATGCCTGGGGACCGGCCTGGGGACCAGCCTGGGAACCGGGATCATACGCCACGGGGCTTTCCAGCTTCGTCACCGTCCGACTGTACGGTGCCGTCCTGCCCCGGCGTGCCCCCCACCACAACCCCACGACAGACGGGATGGGACGCTCATGACGGTCGATTCCGCCGTCGATCAACCGCCGGCACCGGCCAGCAACTCCCGGACGACAGGCACCATCGGATACTCCGTCCCCCAGACCCTGAGCAGATCGGCGAGCAGCGCCGAGAGGGTCTCGGCGGCCGACGCCCGATGGCCGGCGCCGAGCTGCAACAGCCCGATCTGCCGTCGCAGCTCGAAGACCTGGGCGTCGTCCGCACCGAACACCCTGATCTCGTCCTCCAGCAGCCCACGAAGCTGTTCGAGCGCCTGGCCGGTCTCACCGATCAGGGCCCGGCAGGTCGCCTCCCGCAGGCGGCAGCGCAGAACCCGCTCGCTGTCCGGAGCGTCCCGGTGGACGAGATCGACGGGAAGCGTGCGGTAGCCGTCCACGGCGCGGCGGAAGTCGCCGCCCTCGAACAGGTGGTCCGCCAGATCGAGACGGAGCGCGAGCACGTCCGCGCTGTCGTGGCCGAGGGCACCACCAGCCCGGTCCACCGCCGCCGCCAGCACACCGGCGGCCTGACTGTAGCGGGAGGCCCGGGCCAACGTCCGAGCCTCGTCCCGGGCACGACGAAGATCGGACCGCCTGATCCCGCCATCGGGCTCCCCGGGCGGCTCAGCAGTGGATCTCCGGGTGGAGGGGGCAGTGTTCGGGGCCGCCCCGCGCGGTACCACCCGGGCCGCGACCGCCGCGTACAGCCGTACCGGGTTGTCCGCGGCGTCGTCGACGGCCCCGGGAAACGGGCCGAGGCCCACCACGGATCCGATCAACGCCGCGTACACCTTCTCCACGCTGCACGGGCGATCCTCCGGCGCCTTGCGCAGCATCGCGGCGACCAGCTCGTCGAGGCCGCCCGGCACGTCGGCGCGCAGCGACCGCACCCGCGCCGGGACCTCCTCGACCTGCTTGTTCATCACCGTGTAGGACGACGAACCGGCGAACAGCCGCTGACCGGTCAACATCTCGAACAGCGTGGCACCCAGCGCGTAGATGTCGGTGGCCGGCGTGCTCAGGCCGGCAAGCACCTGCTCGGGCGCCGTGTAGGCGGGGCTGCCGAGGTGCTGGCCGGTCACCGTGATCTTCGACAGGTTGGTCCGGTCGAGCGCGATGGCGAGCCCGAAGTCCAGCACCTTCACAGTGCCGTCCGGCTCCAGCATCAGGTTCGCCGGTTTGAGGTCGCGGTGCACGAGCGACGCCCGGTGCGCCACCGCAAGCACCGAGGCCA
>NZ_CDXDOR010000204.1:5653-6752 GCF_978021225.1 Frankia sp. CeTa3Moorea
CCTAGGGCCTGTTCTGGGTTCAGATCATGATGTTGGTAGGCCGCGTAGCCAGAGGATGGATCCGCGCGGGTGGAGTCCCGCGAGGTAGCTTTCGGGTGTCTTGTCGTAGCGGGTGGCCAACCCCCGCCACTCCTTGATCCTGTTGATGCCGCGTTCCACGGTGTTGCGATCTTTGTAAAGCGTGGTGTCGTGGCTGACCGGCCGGCCTCCCGCCCTGCCTCACCTGGCCCGGTTGGCCTGCTGGTCGGACTTCTCCGGGATCACCGCCCGGATCTTCCGTCGGCGTAGGTAGGCGCGGTTGGCGCGACAGGAGTAGGCCTTGTCCCCGGCGACCGCGTCCGGCCGGGTCCGAGGGCGGCCGACCCGTCCCCGCACCCTGATCTTCTTCAGGGTAGGGAGGAAGCGTGGGCTGTCCGCGGCCTGGCCCGGGGTGAGCAGGAAGGACAGCGGGCGGCAGCGCCGGTCGGTCGCCAGGTGCACCTTGCTGGTCAGCCCGCCGCGGGAACGCCCCAGCTCGGCGGCGGTCAGCCGAGCCTTGTGGCGTCGGTGTTCCGTACGGCGCTGTGCCTGTTCGGTGTCCTGTGGGTCCTCGGCCGTCCCGGTGACCGGGTCGTTTTGTCCGGTTGCTGAAGCCTCTTTTCCTCGACCAGGGCCTTTTCCAGGTCCCCCAGGAGATCCGGGTCGATCGCCATGCCCGCCGCGTGGTGATGCGCGCGGGCGACGGTGGAGTCCACACTGACCAGACTGAGATCAACCGTGTCGCGCGCCGCTGCCTCGGCGATCATCGCGTCCAGGAGGGTCTGGAAGACCCCGTCGCGCGCCCACATCCGGAACCGGTCGTAGATCGTCGACCAGGAGCCGTACCGTTCCGGCACGTCCCGCCACGGGCTACCGGTCCGGAACCGCCACATCACCGCGTTGACGTAGCTACGCAGGTCAGGGATCGGCCCGGAGGCCCCCAGCGGCAGGTGCGGCTCGATCAGCTCCCACTCGTCATCGGTCAGATCGCCACGCGTCATACCACCGTGCTACCCACCGAAGCACCCGAACACGAAGGACGAACACCCCAACTGTGATCCGGACTTAGAACAGGCCCTAG
>NZ_CDXDOR010000205.1:0-2970 GCF_978021225.1 Frankia sp. CeTa3Moorea
GTGGAGCGGGTGTGTCAAGAAAACGGCTCTGTCGCACATCTGGTGGTCGTTGACATGACCTGCTATACCACGTGCCCGGACCGGGTCAGCTCCCCCCGCCAGCATGCGGGTCGATTTCACCGTCCATCGCAGCGGCGACTCCGGGTCCCCCGCTGGTCGGGCTCGACCAGCGCGAGCAGCGCGTCCACCAGGCGCGGGTCCTTCTCCCGCAGCGGTCTGCGGCCCGCGCCCGCCGTGCGGACCCGCCCGGACGGAGGCTGGCCACTGTCCAACTCCGCCGCCCCGCGCGAGACGGTGTCCTCCGAGGCCCCCGCTGTCCGGGTCACCAGACGAATCCCGCCATGCCCCAACGCCCTGGCATCCGCCCCTAGCACCAGCCGCCGCCGACGCTCGTCCAGATGCGGCAGCAACACCGCGAACTTCTCCGCTAGGACCTCGTCGGTCCCCTCCCTCACAGAGTATGGTCAAAAGCCGAAGTTATTTTCCGGCGGCTCCCTGGTCCGGGGCGGTGATGCACGGTAATTCGGGATGGGCCTGGCCGGTGTCGGCGATCCGCAGGTCCACCCAGGCGAGCAGACCAGGAACGGCTACGCCGTGCGGAGGCCGGTCCGCGTAGGGGGCGAGGTTCGCCGCGCCGCGCCGCAGCACGGCCACGCCGCCCTTGACGTTGCCGCGGGCCAGATGGGTGACGCCGACGGCGAGCTGTGCCAGCCCGCGCCACAGCCCGCGCTCGCCGGGGTCGGTCTCCGGACTCTTCCAGACGGCCTCGAGTACCTCGTGTGCCTGGAAGGGAAGTCCCGCGTCGAGGAGTCGCTGGGCCTCGGCGAGTGCCGCGGCCGGCGGTAGCGGGGCCGAGGAGGCGAGCGGCGGCACGCCGGTCTCGCCGTGGGGAAGAGGGCGGCCCAGCGCGTCCCGGGGCCGTTCCCCGGGCCGGGACACCCCGGACCCTGGTTCAGTCGCGGGGTGTGCCCGGGGGACGGGGCGTGTTCCGGGCAGCGGCCGTGTTCCGGACGGTGCGCGTCGTCCGGACCGGTCCGAAGTGGTCATGCGGTCCACTCTGACCGCCCCTAGCGGGTGGCGCCTCCCGTAGCCGCGCGGACCGGAGTCGTCGCCAGGCAAGACCTGGGGCGCGGTGTCGGCGTCCGCTGGTGTCAGCGTCCGCCGGGGTCAGCGGCTGATTGCGGCGCGCAGCGCGTCGGCGCGGTCCGTGCGCTCCCAGGTGAAGTCGGGCAGCGTCCGACCGAAGTGGCCGTAGGAGGCAGTCTGCCCGTAGATCGGCCGTAGCAGGTCGAGGTCCCGGATGATGGCGGCCGGGCGCAAGTCGAAGACCTCCGAGACGGCCCGCGCGATCTCCGGCACCGGCACGGTCTCGGTGCCGAAGGTCTCGACGAACAAGCCTACCGGCTCGGCCTTGCCGATGGCGTAGGCAACCTGCAGCTCCGCCCGTCGGGCGAGGCCGGCCGCGACGACGTTCTTGGCGACCCAGCGCAGCGCGTAGGCGGCCGAACGGTCGACCTTGGACGGGTCCTTGCCGGAGAAAGCACCGCCGCCATGACGGGCGTAACCGCCGTAGGTGTCAATGATGATCTTGCGGCCGGTCAGGCCCGCGTCGCCGATCGGGCCGCCGATCTCGAACCGGCCGGTCGGGTTCACGAGCAGCCGGTAGCCGTCTACCTCCAAGCCCAGGTTCTCCTCGGCCAGCCGCTTGAGCTCGGGGGCGATGACCTGGTCGCGGATGTCCGGAACCAGACGGGTGGCCAGGTCGACGTCGGCGGCGTGATGCGCGGACACGACCACCGTGTCCAACCGGACCGGGCGGTCCCCGTCGTATTCGATGGTCACCTGGGTCTTGCCGTCCGGCCGCAGGTAGGGCAGCAGGCCGGCGTGACGCACCTTCGACAGCCGCTGGGCGAGGCGGTGGGCCAGTGTGATCGGCAGCGGGAGCAGGTCGGGGGTCTCGTCGGTGGCGTAGCCGAACATGATCCCCTGGTCGCCGGCGCCCTGCTGGGCCAGCGTGTCCTCGCCGCCCTCGACCCGTGCCTCATAGGCCTTGTCGACGCCCTGGGCGATGTCCGGGGACTGGGCACCGATCGAGACCAGCACGCCGACGGTCGCGCCGTCGAAGCCGGTGGCGGCGTCGTAACCGATGTCGGTGAGGGTGCGCCGCACGACGGCGGTCACGTCGACGTGCGCGGAGCTGGTGACCTCGCCGGCCACGTGCACGTGCCCGGTGGTCAGCAGTGTCTCCACCGCGACCCGGGAGGTGGGGTCGCCGGCCAGGAACGCGTCGAGCAGGGCGTCACTGATCTGGTCGGCGAGTTTGTCCGGATGGCCTTCGGTGACCGACTCGGAGGTGAAAAGGCGACGGGACATGGAAGGATTCCTCATTTCATGGAACAAGATATGGAACAAGGTGATGTTGCGGGAGGAGGTACCGGTCGCACGGGGACATACGTGCGCGGGTGGAGCTGCGCGGGTGGATCCGCGCCGGTACATCCCTGCCGGCACTGGCTGGCCGGCACTGGCTGGCCGGCACGGTCATTTCACCAGGATCGGTGCTCGGGGTCCGGGTGCCGCGTCGGGCTCGTCGACGCCGTTGGATGTCGACGCCGTCGGATGTCGAACCGGCATGCGGGCATGCCCTCCGGGTCGGCGGGCGCCGAGGTGAGGAGAGCGGGGTGCTGGTCGCGCCGGCCTCCGGTCGCGCCGGCTCAACGGCCGGCCAGGCCGAGGGAGCGGACCGGAGCGGTGGATCTCGGGAACGCACTGAGGGTGCGCCGGGACGAGCGCGTCCGCCGCGCGGCTCAGCGCGCGGTACAGATGGCGGAACTCACCAGGGAGAAGTCGACGTGGCCACGCGTAACGAGAACGGCCGGACTGAACACCGGATGATCTCACCACGGCGGTCAACCTGCCGTCAACGCCGCAGGCCGATCGTGTGCCATTGCCTGGGCGCGCGGACGAGCCGGT
>NZ_CDXDOR010000205.1:3178-6789 GCF_978021225.1 Frankia sp. CeTa3Moorea
CGTCAACACGGCGGCCTGTCCCCGTTGACATCCGGATGACTTCCGGAACATCCGGACCTTCCGCACCCCGGCCTCGACCTTCGATCTGACATCCGCCTCCGCGCGTTTGTCGGTCGATGCTCGATCCGGCCGGAACGAGGCGCTGGAGGTCGTCGTCAACGGCAGGAACGGCGCTGGCCATGACCGATCCCCTGGCATCATCGGAACAATCCCTGACTCCGGAGCAGCCTCCGGCGCATGGGCGATCCACCGCGACGGAACGGTCCGAGTCCGGCCGCTCCGAGTCCGAGCGGTCGACGGTGCCCGGACGATCCGAGGCGGCCGAGGCCTTCGTCCTGCGGGGGGTGCACGTCCTCGACAAGACCGGGCGCTTCGGTGAGCCGACCGACGTCGCCGTCGGCGGCGGGATCATCCATGCGGTCGGCACGCGACTCGGCCTCGACCGGGACGCCGTCGACGTTGACGCCCACGACCTGTGGCTGATGCCAGGGGTCGTCGACTGCCACGCGCACGTCACGCAGTCCACCTATGATCCGTTCGAGCTGGCGACGGCGTCGCTGTCCACGCGGGTCCTGCAGACCGCCGCCGCGTTGCGGGCGTCGTTGGCGGCCGGTGTCACACACCTGCGGGACGCCGGCGGCGCCGACACCGGCATCCGGGACGCGGTCAGCGCGGGCACCGTGCCCGGACCTCGGCTCGCCGTGTCCGTCGTCGGGCTGAGCCGGTCCGGGCGGCACGGTGACGGGGCGATCATCGGTCCCGGGCTGGAGTCGGCCGAAGATGTTCTCATGCCGGACTATCCCGGCCGGCCCCCGCATACCGTTACCGAGGCGGGCAGCCTGCCGGCGTCGGTGCGGGGCGTTCTGCGTGCGGGTGCGGACTGGATCATGATCTACGCGAGCGGTGGGGTGATGTCCGCCCGGCCGGGGCAGCCCGAGCCGCAGTTCAGCCCGGTGGAGCTTGCGGCCGCCGTCGCGGAGGCCCGGCGGTACGGACGCCCGGTGATGATGCATGCCTTGGGCGAGCGGTCGATCGAGGCCGCGGTCGCCGCCGGAGCGCGGTCCATCGAGCACGGCATCGGGCTCACCGAGCCCGTGGCGGCCGCCATGGCGGCCGCCGGGGTGACGCTCGTCCCCACCCTGTCGCCCTACCAGGACCTGGCGGCGCTGGCGGCCACCGGAGTGCTGCCGGGCTGGGCGGTGGACCGGGCCGAGGCCACCGAGGCCGCGCTGGCCGGCACGATCGCGGTCGCCCGTGCGGCGGGGGTGCCGATCGCGCTCGGCAGCGACGCCCGGCACCGCACCCGGCACGGCACGAACCTGGCCGAGATCAGCCGGCTGCGCCGCGCCGGGCTCACCCCGCCCGAGGCGCTGCTCGCCGCGACCGCGACCGGAGCCCGGCTCTTCGGACTGGGGGAGGGAGCCGGCCGTATCGCCGTCGGCTCCGCCTTCGACGCGATCCTGCTCGACGCGGACCCCGGGGACCTGTCGGTCTTCGAGCGGCCGGGCGCCGTGAGCGGGGTGTTCCTTGGCGGTCGTGCGGTGCTGCCCCACCCGCGGCTGCCCGGGAACCTGGTCCGCCCCACCATGGTGATGGAAGAGGTGCCGAGAATCGCTCCCGAGCGGCCCGCGGCGTCGCCGTCCAGCTGACTCTCCCGTTTTCTAGAATGTTCACGAAATATCAAAAGAAATACCCTTAGTATGGCTTCGCGGGCTTTCGTCGGATCCGCTCTGGGACGGCGATTGACCGAGATGCGGATCGGCCCCCGAAAGCTATTGTCGTAGGGGCCCCGCTGCCGGCTGCCGTCAGGTGGCCCGGGCCATTTGCTGGTACGGGGTGCCGCGTCTCCAATGCCTGGAGGGTTCTCATGCAGCACGCTGAAATGATCAATAAGAGCATGCGGAAGGCCATCGAGGAGTGTATGTCCTGCTCGGCCCTGTGCGAGGAGACGATCTCCTACTGCATGGACATGCCGGGCGCCATGATGGAGTCGGCGAACATGCGGCTGATGATGGACTGCGCAGCCGTCACCAGGACCTGCGCCGACATGATGTGCCGGCTGTCGCCGATGCACGGGGAAATGTGCGCGATGTGCGCGCGGATCTGCGTGATGTGCGCTGAGATGTGCGAGAGGATGCCGCAGGATCAGCAGCTCGCCAAGCTCGCCGGCGCATGCCGATCCTGCGCGGAGAGCTGCAACACGATGGTGGGCGCCGCCGCCTGAGCGGCGTCCGGCCCGACGGCGCCGGGGCGTAGCCGGCGATCACCCGACTCCGCCCCGACGTCCGGGGCCGTGCAGCTGTGCGGCGGCACGTGCCACGTGCCACGTGCCACGTGGCCTCGGTCACGACTGGTGGCTACGGTTACGTATCCTCGGGCGGACATGGGGTGAAACACCTGAGTAACAATATTGACCATGTTGACAGGTAGCCGTCGGATAGGCAGAATATGGTCATGTCCTCCTGGGTGGATCGGATGACCCCCCTGGTCATCCGTGGCCACATCGATTTCCTGCGAGTGGCCTCGTCCGGTTGTCCGGCCCGGCCACTTCACGTGCTTTACTAGCCTCCTCGGCTTTCCCTCGCTCGGTGTTCTCTCTGGCGTTCTCCTTATTCATGGCCGCTCGATAGGTCTGTCTCCAGATCGTCATTGCCTGCGTGGACGCCAGCTGCCTCGGTATCGATGTCCGGTCAGTACCGGGTACATCTCTGGACGGTTTCCGATCGGAGCATGCTGTGTCATCCCTGGTTTCGTCAGCATACGTTTATCCGCGCCCCCATGGATATGTGGAGGGGCCGGGAACCCGTTACTGGCCCAGCGGTGATCCAACCCACTCGAGAAGAGCCAGTGTCGTCCTTCTCCCCGGTCGGGGAGAATCTGCCGAACATTTCGAGGGCCTGGCTTTCCGGCTCGCGCTCGACGGATATCAGGTGACGTTTCTCGACCACGGGAGAGACACCGTCCTCGCCCTTGGTGAGGCGCGTGCCCCCGAGGGTCCGTTCATCCTGCTGGGTTCGGACAGCGGGGCCCTGCGGGCGTTGGTCGGCGCCGGTTCGCCAGCCGTCCGGCCGGATGCCCTCGTGTTGCTCGACCTGCCGCTGGTGTACCGAAAGATCGCGGGCGAGGGTCCGGGACAGCCGATCCCACGGTCGCTGCCCGACCTGCCGGTCCTACTGCTCCACGCCGAGCGAGACGAGGTCAGCCCGCTTGCGCTGGTGCGCATGATGACGCGGACCGCGCGCCGGGCCCGGCTGGCGTCGCTACCCGGGGGGCGTGGCGTGCTCGCCGGCCCCGGTCGGCGTGCGGTCGGCGCGCACATCCTGCTGTTCCTCGAGAACCTCCGTGCCCCGCGGCTGGCCCCACGGCAACGGCAGCGGGACCGGCCGCTCGACTGATCTCGCCCGGTGCCGGGCGCGCCCGCGTGCCGCTCCGATCGGGGTGTGCCTCCGCGGGAGTCCCAAGCGCTCAGCAGGCGTTTCCTTGGCGGGTGCCGGCGCGAATCACGCGGGTCCATCGTCCGTCCCGTACCGCGTCGTCTGTTTTCCAACGGCGCCGGCTTCGAGTCTGCGGCTCGAAGCCGGCGCCGTTCGCGTTTGCGTACCCGCCCACAC
>NZ_CDXDOR010000206.1:0-6561 GCF_978021225.1 Frankia sp. CeTa3Moorea
GGGCAGGGCGGTCCGGGCGGCTGGCAGCCCGCGCCGGTGGTGAGCAGACCGAGCGTGACGGCGGCTCCGATGGTCACCAGAATGCGACGGACACCGACAGCCCGCCCGGTTCTTCTCTTAACGGGTCGACGCATATTTGAACCTCTCTCGCGTCTCTCACGTGTTCTCCGATCCGCTATTCCCTACCAGAACTTCCCCACTCAATGACAACGGCGCGCCGAGCCCTTCGATTCCGTTTCACGTTTATGTATTCCCGTCCGGATTATCGGGCCGCGCATCGGGCGAACGGCCGGGCCGGTGAGAACCCGATGCGGTTGGCACCGGAACACCCTGCCCGCCCGGCCATCGATGACAATATTTATCAAGATGGGAGAACCGATACATCTGTGCCGAACCGGCGAAAGTCCGGGCGGCGGCCACGCCCGCCGTTGACCGGCGTCGACAGCCGTTGACCACTTTTGACACCGTTGACCATCCTCCGGGAGGACCATTCCAGCGGCCGGTCATTGCCCGGGAGTACGGGCCGGGCGACCGGCTGCGCCCACATCACCGGGGGTGCCCGCAAGGGGTATCCGCATACCCCGGATGGGCTCATGTTTCCAGTCCGGTGGAGATGTTCCCGTAGGAGCTGGCCACCCGGCGTACCGGGCTCCTAGTATCCTCGGGCCGGGATGACAGATTTCTGGAAATACAGCGCGGAGGAAACCATGCTCCCCTCACCGGGCAGGTCGGTATGCCGCCCGCACCTCGATCGGGTGCCCGTCCGCCCCGGCGGCTCCGGGGCTATGAGGGATGCCGCACAATCCGTTTCAGCCCGTACCCGGCACCCGTCCCGCCGCGCCGTATCCATCATGGTCACCGCAATACTGCTCGTTCTGTTCTCAGCGTTGCCGGCCGGCGCCGTGATCCGCCGTCCGGTGCATCATCCGCTCCCGATGATCAACGTTTCGTACGAGACCGGCGCGGTGAGCGGCGTCGGGCGGCAGACCGACCTGACAATCACCGACAAAGGACCGGGGATCCTGCACGTCCAGTCAATCTCGGTGGACGGTGAACGCCTCCTGGATCAGAACTCCCATCTCCGGATCGCGCCGGGGCACAGCTACATGTTCACCTTCGGCTGGGCCGGTGGCCCCGGGGGTGGTCCGGACGGGCCGACGGTCGTCATCGACAGCGATGCGCCTACCAGCCCCACCGTCCTCCACATCGGCTATCAGTGAGGCCGCACCGGCAACGAGACCGCACCCGGTGAGGCCGGGCCGGCAACGAGACCGCATCCGGTGAGGTCGCACCGGCAACGACGGCGAGGCCCGCGGTACCGGTGACCGCCCGGAGGGCGCCGATGCCGTTCGCCGACGCCACCGGTCTGCTCGCAATCCGGATGGATCGGGAACGGGCGGCCGTGGTCTCGGGTGTCTGCTGCCGGCAGATCGGGCGGTCGTGCCCGCTCGGCGCAGATAAGAATGGAAGGGATGACACCACGATCGTTCGCCGACCATCTTGCGGATCTGGACTTGCCGGCGCTGGCCGCTCTGCTCCGCTCGCGTCCGGACGTGCTGGTCGAGCCGGTCCCCCGTGGTTTCGGGCAGCTCGCGCAGCGGCTGGAAAGCCCGGACTCGCTCGCGGCGGCGCTGTGGGAGCTGAACCGCGACACGCTCCGGGTCGGCCAGGCGGCGGCGCTGCTGGGGCAGTCCGCGACGGTACCCCGGATGGCCGAGCTGTTGGGTGCGTTACCGGACGCGGTGCGCGCCGGGGTGGGCGATCTGTGCGCCCGCGGCCTCGCCTGGACCGACAGGGTGGTCCACCTCCCGGAGCCGCTGCACAACCACTGGGTCGAGGAGATCAGTTCCGCCCGCCCGGTCGCAAAGATCGCCCACAACGTCCTGGTCGAGGATCTACGTAAGGCGGTCACGGCGCTCGGGGCTCCGGCCGAAAACCTGCGCAAGACCGAGCTGACCGCGCGGCTCACCGAACTCATGTCCGATGCCCGCCGCATCGCGACGATCATCGCTTCCCTGCCCGCCCCGGCGAGGCAGCAACTCGATGACCTGCGCCTGGCCACGGCCGGCGGCTACTTCCCTTACACGTTCCCCTACACGCCCTTCGAGGAGGTCCACGACCAGAGGGCAGCCGCGCAGCCCATCAGGCAGCTGATCACCGCGGGGCTGGTGCTGGGCGTCGGCAACCGGCCGGAGCTCCCCCGTGAGGTCGCGGTCGCCGCCTGGCTGGCCAGGCACGACCAGGGACTCACCGGGCCGCCGGACATTCCCCGGCCGGAGGTGAACGAGGCTGTCGTCCGGTCGAGCTCCCAGGCGGCCGCACAGGGCGCCATCCGCGCCGTGACCGCCCTGCTCGACGAGGCCGCCGCCCCCGTCGTGGCGCTCAAGCGAGGAGGCGTCGGTGGGCGGGAACGGGCCCGGCTGGCGAAGCGGCTGTCGATACCGTTGGCCGAGCTGCCGCTGTGGATCGACCTGGTCGCGGCCGCCGGCCTGCTGACCTTCACCGATGGCGGCTACGCACCGAGCCCGCGGTTCCAGGAGTGGCGGGAGGAGTCGCCAAGCCATCAATGGGCGACGCTGGCTGCGGCGTGGCACGCTCTGGAGCACGCGCCGACGAGCCGCGAGGGTGCCGACGAGAAGGACGTCCCGCCGCCCCTGCCCATCGAGTCGGGGGCGGGCCAGATTCGCCGGGTGCTGATCCGCGCGGCGGCCGGCGGGCGGTCGGTGCGGCTCACGGCTGAGAACCTCGACTGGTTCTTCCCCCTGCACGGCTACGACGCCGCCACCCGCAAGATCAAGGTAGCGGCGGCGATCCGCGAGGCCGAGCTGCTCGGGGTGTTCGCCCTCGACGTCCTGTCCGAGCTCGGCCAAGCTCTGCTCGAGGCCGCGCCGAGCACCACCGACACGGCGGCTGCCACCGTCGGGCTTATGATCGTCTCGACCGCGGACGAGTTCGCCGCGCAGGCCGCGAGGACGGTGCGGGACCTGGCGGACCGCTGCGCCGAGCTGCTGCCTGAGACGCCGTCCAGCCTGATCCTGCAGTCTGATCTCACCGCGGTCGTGTCCGGCCAGCCCAGCGCGGCGATGTCCCAGCTCCTGCGGGCCGCGGCGGTGCCGGAGTCCCGGGGCGCGGCCGGGACCTGGCGGTTCACCTCCACCAGCGTCCGCGCCGCGATGGACGCCGGATGGTCCGCCACCGAGCTGCTCGAACAGCTACGCACCATAGCCGATCACGGTCTCCCGCAGCCGCTCGAATACCTCATCGCCGACGTCGCCCGCCGGCACGGACACGTGCGGGTCCGCGGGATGCGCAGCGCCGTCCTCGCCGACGCGCCCACGACCGCCGAGATCCTCCACACCCGGGCGCTGGCGAAGCTGCACCTCGCCCGGCTCGCCCCCACCGTGCTGGCAAGCCCGGTGGAACTGGGCACGGTCCTCGCCGAGCTGCGCCGGACGGGCTTCTACCCCGTCGCCGAGGACGCGACGGGCACCGTCATCGTGACGAGCGGGCCGGGACGGAAGGCGCCGCGGGGGGCCTCGGCACAGCCGTACCGGGCGTCCCGACCGCGCGGCGGGCCCCCCGCCGGTCCGTCGGCGACCCGACGGCGGCTGACGGCCGACGAACTCGCCCAGCGCCTGCGCACCGGCGAGGACGACGGTGTCACCCTCCTGACCAATCTCGCCCAGCGGCTCGGCGAGATAAACGGGCGGCTGAACGACGCCGAGCTCGCCGTGCTGGCGGACGCGGTGGAACGCCGCAGCGACGTCGTCATCGCCTACCGGGACAAGCAGGGCACCCGGACGGTCCGCCGCATCCAGCCGAACCAGCTCTTCGGCCGGTGGCTGAACTCCTGGTGCCACCTGCGCAACGCCGAGCGCGAGTTCGCCGTGGCCAACATCGAATCCGTCAGTCCCGTCGGCTGACCGGCACCCCCTTCCCTCCGAGGCGGCGCCCGAGATCCCGAGCTCACCGCGGCGATGACCACCCTGGACGTCACCGCGCCCAAAAAGAACATCCATGAAAACCCCCCGACCGGGAGCCATCGGAGATTGCGATCCCTCCAGGGATAATCAGCGACCCGATGGTAAATCCGCAGGTCGACGCCATGATCCAAGTCTAGTCGCCGGGCCCGAAGGGGTCGCGGCATCCGGTGCCGCCACTGGACACAGCCGGTGAAGGCGGCCGGCACTGGCAGGCGCGTCCAACTGGTAGTCGTCAGGGACTGTAGGGCGGTGCATCTCGCAGTGTCGAAGCGCAAGGAGACCGCATGCGGTAGTCCGTCCTTCGGATGCCGCCCGCTTGGGGCCGGGTGGTTCACCGGAGTCCCAGATCAGAGGCTATCTCGCCGGGAGAGCCGCACCCCGCGGGCCGCCCCGTCCGGACGCAGGCACGAGCCACCGGTCATGTCTTTTCCGGCCCGGTCCCGGACCCGGCCGTCGAGGAGGATTTCTGCCTGTGGCAGACTGCCTCATCATGCGCGCTGTGGCTCTGCCAGAATCAGATAGGTAGCATGCGCACGGGACGGAGAAATGAATGAGATTCCGCGTTGATGTCGCAGCCGACGAGCCGGCCATCAAGTGGGAAGATGTCTTCACTCCGGCGCGGGCCGTTACCTACGATCTGATTCGGAGCCAGGACCCGGCCTTGGCCGAGGAACTGCATGACCGGGGATACGCCGGGAAATCACTGCGTCCACTCGGTGTCTCGCCTCCACATTTCCGGGACACACGGAAGACCCGCGGTGTCTATGCGACCTCCGGCGATGGTTCTCTCAGACCACCCGCAGTTCGCCGATCGCCTGAGCCATAACCTGCGGCACAAGGCCGACCTGCTCGGCCTGCCGTCGGACGTGGACGTCGAAGTCGTCTCCGCTGGACCTCCCCGGAAATTTCTGGTACAGCGGGCGCCGCGGCACGGCAGCACCGCCGCCGTGCCGCATCAAAGCAGACGCCGCCCTGCTGGACGCCATTTATGACTGGAGCCTGGGACTGGCGACCAACCAGGGGTTCGGATGGATTCGGTAGCATGTCCGTAACCGGCGCAGTCCCCGTCACGGCCAACAATTTATTGCTGTTGACCGAGCATCCGTTGCAGCGGAGCGGAGCTCGGTCGATCGCCGTTCTCGCCGGCCGGGAAAATGTTGAGGACGTTACCGGAGAGGACCTGGGCAGGGTAGCCGAACAGATCGTCACGGACGTCGTTCAGGCCGCGATCGCCGGCAAGGATTATCTCGCCTACGACTGGTGGAAAATCCTCTTCGCAATGTATCCGAACGCGAAACCCACCCACGCCAGGCGGACCCGGGACCGGGCCAAGCTGACCGCGGAGGTGAAGGAGTTCTTCGCGCCGGATCGGGCCGACGACGTGCTACCGGCCGTGTGCCTTCTGCGAGGGCCCCACCGACGTCCTCTGGGCGAAGTCGAACCTGCCGATGTTCGACACCACTCCGATCCGACGGGTGATGATCCCTATTCGTCGTTCTGGTCTACGACACGGCGGCGGAACGCAACCCCTAGGCGTTGCGCACGTGCCGCAAGTACCTGCACTGGGTGCAACGCAGCGTCTTCGAGGGCGAACTGTCGGCCGCGCAGTATCGTGCGCTGGTGACCACGCGGCGCGGCCAGCCTGATCTCCTTTACGGCAACATCCGCCGGGGCACGGGACGCCCCGCCCGCCCTGGCACCGGGAGCTGAGAACCGCCTGAACCCACCGGTCGGTGAAGCTCGGTGGAACCCTCGGTCGGTTTTCGCTCAGGCGTGCGGCACGGTGCCGCAGGACGCCGTCGACGCGCCCCGGTAGCCGGTGAGGAAGACATCGCGGCGCTGCCGCGCCGACCCGTGCGTCCAGGTCTCCGGGTTGACCTGGCCGGATGCCCTGACCTGAATCCGGTCGTCGCCGACGGCCTCCGCCACGCCGAGCGCCTGGTCAAGGTCGGCCTCGCCGATGGTGACGTTCCCGCCGGTGTTCGCGAGGGTGCTCCAGACCCCGGCGTAGCAGTCGGCCTGCAGTTCGAGCTGCACGCTGAGCTCGTTCTCCCGGGACGGGTCCGCCCGCTGTGCCTGCCGCACCCGCGCCTCGGTCCCGGTCAGCGTCTGCAAATGACACCGTCGGTACCACCGTCGGTACCACCGCCGAGCACCGTCACCACCAGGTAGATGAGCAGACCGACGATGCTCACCCCACCGCCACCGACAGCGATCCCCCTGCCGAGACCACCACCTCGCCTGTCCTCGAGCTCGGATGTGTCGACCGACGAGTCGTCGAACTACATGACCTGCCTTCCGCCTTCCCCTTCTCCCCGGGCATGACCGGTCAGCCGGGTTCCGCAGGCAGTATGTCCATGCCGATCGGCTCTCGAATCTGGACCCGTCGGCTCTCGCACCCGGCCCGGCCGACGTCACGACCGACACCGCACCAGCCGGAAACCCGTAGTCGATTCATGACACAAAGTTGTGGGGGGGTAGGCACGTTTTCGGGGCCCGGAAGCGTGCCTACCCCCCCATATTTCGGTCGGGCCAGGGCCAGGGCCAGGGGCAGGGTCGGGCCAGAGGCGGGGCAGGG
>NZ_CDXDOR010000207.1:0-1466 GCF_978021225.1 Frankia sp. CeTa3Moorea
CCCCCGGCCGCCTGAAAGCACGACTCCGGCCCATGCGCGGACTGAAACGCCTACGCTCCGTCCAAAGGATCAGTGCCGGGCACGCCTTGGTCCAGAACATCCGCCGCGGCCACTACGAACTCGGAACCGATACCCACCCGCACCTGCGGCTGACCGCCACGTTCACCGAGCTCGCCGCAGCCATCTGACCGCCAGCCGGCCCGGCCCGCTGGCATGCCCAGCTTCCCCACAATGCAACAGTGCCCCCTGAGGCAAGTAACGTAGGTACGTACCTACTGGGGAGGTGGTCGCAATGACCATGGTCTCGTCACGAGAGTTCAACCGCGACGTGAGCGCGGTCAAGCGAGCCGCCACCAGCGGACCGGTGATCATCACTGACCACGGTCGGCCGTCGCACGTCCTGCTATCGTTCGCTGACTACCAGCGGCTCACTGGCAGCGCAGGCAGCTTGAGCGACGCGTTCGTCCTGGACGAGGAGATCGACTTCGAGCCCGTCCGGCCGCGAGACTCGATACGCGAGGTCGACCTGTGAGCTTCCTGCTCGACACCAACGTCATCTCGGAGCTCCGCAAACCCGCCAAGCGAAGGGATGATCGATTCAACGCCTGGGCCGAGGCCCTGTCACCGTCGGACACCTTCCTCTCGGTCATCACCCTGCTGGAACTGCGCGCCGGTATTGAAAACAAGCGGCGGCAGGACGCCCGGCAGGCGGCCGTCCTGGACTCGTGGCTCGATCAGAACGTGCTCCCGGTCTACAGGGGCCGGCTGCTCGACGTCGACCGGGCCGTTGCCGACTCGGCAGCACGACTCCACGTGCCCGATCGGCGCCCAGCCCACGACGCCCTCATCGCCGCCACAGCCCATGTCCACAGCCTCACGCTCGTCACCCGCAACGAATCCGACTTCGCCCCCATGGGCACCCCGCTCGTCAACCCGTGGATCTCCCCGAGGCGGTGACGGCCCGGACGCCCGGGTCAGTCCCAGTCACCCTCGCGGGTGCGGGTGGGCTGCCGCGGGAGGCCGAGACGCAGAGGGTACGGCGCTACGCTGGTTCGGCGGGGATCAGGTCTGTTGGATCATCTGAAGGAGGTGTGCCATCACTGCGGGGATGATCCCTCCCGCCTGGATGCACCAACAGATCACGGCGGAGGAATACGACTCCTGGTCCGAGGAGCAGTGCGCGGGCATCGAGATCGTGGACGGGATGGTCGTTGTGAGCCCCAGCGCGTCCAAGCGTCACAACCGGCTAGTCAAGATCCTCACGGTCGCGTTGGAGGCTGCTGCCGGGCCGGGCTGGAACGCGGACTTCGACTTCGATGTTCGGCTTCAGGACATGCCGTTGACGAATCGGCGTCCGGACGTGGCCGTGTACCGCACCGACACGATCGACATCATGCCGGCCCGTCCCGAGCATCTTCTGCTCGTCGTCGAGGTGGTCTCGCCGGGCTCCGAGACGACCGACCGGA
>NZ_CDXDOR010000207.1:1793-6879 GCF_978021225.1 Frankia sp. CeTa3Moorea
GATGACAAAAACCATCCCAGCCTGGTCCTGGCCCGCCGGCTTGCCGCGAAAGCCGACCAGGTCTGGCTCTTCACCACCGACTTCACGATCCCCTGGACGAACAATCCCAGCGAGCAGGCGATCAGGCTCCCGAAACGGCACCAGGCCGTCTCGGGCTACTGGCACACCCCCACCACGCTAGCCGCCTACCTCCGCGTGCGCTCCTACCTCGTCTCCGCCCGCGACCACGGCCTGACCGCCATCGACGCCATCCGCCTCGCCCTCGCCGGCAAGCCCTGGCTGCCGATCCCGCGCACGGTCCGCCCCGCGCTCGCTCTCCCCGCCTGAACCAATATCAACACGGAGCTGCTCAGGCCGCCACCCGTGAATGGACACATCAGGATCACCCGGGCTCCGCTGCGCGGCGCGAAGCTCATGGCCGCCTGCCCTGGCCTGGCGGTTCGTCGACTGACAAGCCGACTACCTGCGGGCCTCCCCGGGACCTCCTGCACTCCGCACGTTCGGGTTTGGTGCTTTGACCCGCCTGTTCCTTGGTCAGGGTGGTCTGGTCGGGTCGACTCCGAGGAGGTCCAGGCACGCGCTGCTGGAGTGGTGTGGGTCGGGGGATGTAGGCGGGCTGGCCGTCGCGGGCGGGCACGAGGCGCAGGTCCGCGAGGGCTTCGAGTAGGAGCCGGCCGGTGGGCCTAGCCGGGCGGCCGGCGTAGAGGCCGGGACCTTCCCGGACGGGCCCGCGGTCTGGCGGGCTTGGCGCTCGATCAGGGAGAACAGCAGCAGGGCCAGGCCGACGACGTGGAGCAGGCCGTGGATCCGCTGGTTGTTCTCGACGTAGAGGGGGGCGACGGCGAGCGGGCCCTTGAACGCGCTGTAGCGCCGCTCGGAGGCCTCCTGGCCCTTGTAGTCGAGGAAGACCCCGGCGGCGTCCTTCTCCTCGATGCTCTGGTTCGTCAGCAGCGCGAACCAGCCGTCGGCCTTCTGGGCGAGGTCGAGCGCGTCGGGGTCGAAGAACCAGGTCAGGTGTGGTCTGCCGGTGTCGGGGTCGGGGTCGGTGTCGATGTGCGTGCGCAGCCACGCCCCGACCCGACACTCTGCGGTGATCTTCTCGACGCGGGCGCGGACCGCTGCCTCGTCGGGGTAGTAGCGGGTCCCAAGGTTGCGGTGCAGCACGACGAGCGCCGCGCGCGCCTTGTCGATCTGTTTCGTGCGGGTGGTCGCGGACGTCTCGGCGCGGCGGGCCGAGTGGGAGAACACCGTGCGCACGGGGAACGGCGGGTCGGCGGCCTTCGGCCCGCGTAGGGTCGTGGTCCCCTCGACGACCCGGTGGACGTCGCGCTCGTGGAACAGCTTGTCCTGGTCGCGTTGGGCCGTCCAGTCCACGATCGTGGCGGTAGTCGGGTCGTGGGCGGCGAGTTCGGCCAGCCCGACGAGCGTGCGCGAGGCGGGGGCGACGAACGTGGCCCCGGCGGCGTCGATCGCCCGCAGGTTCGTGTAGGAGACCAGCTTGCTGTCCCCGACCATCAGGAAGCGGCGCTCACCGGCCAGTTCGCGCAGGGCGCGCAGCGCGCCCTCGACCTGGCTGATCTCGGCGGCGCCGCTGTCGTAGGCGCGGGTGAGTAACGCGACCGCGCCGTCGGCGCTGGTCGCGACGCCCACCTGGACCTGTTTGAGGTCAAATCTGTGATCTTTTGGGTGGCCGGGTTTCGGGGTGGCGTAGGCGGGGTCGGCCTGGTCGTAGGCGCCGTACACGGACATGCTGGTCATGTCCCAGTGAAAGCGCAGGGTCTCGATGCCGAACGCCGCGACGGCGGCCGCGCCGATCGAGCCGACGATCGCGTCGGCCTGCTCGGCGAGGGCTTCGAGCGCCCGGCCGCACCGGTCGTCGTTGAGCGCGTCGGGCTCGATCCCGAAGATCTCCTGGACGGCCCACCTGCGGGCCCACTGCTCGACCCGGATCAGCGGGGTCGGGGACGTCAGCCGGTTGGCGATCAGCATGGCGATGACCTGGCCGTGGGTGTAGCGGGCCTTGTTCTCCTGGATCGGGCGCAGCCGGTCGATGATCGCGACGAGGTCGATCCTCGCGAGCAGGCTACGGATCACGGGCAGCGAGCCGAGGAATTTCTCCGAGCTCGGGGGCCCGTAGAGGAGGTCCGCGGCCGCCAGCACGCTGCGAACCGTGCCAGACCGGACGCACTACGCACCAGGCTGATCGCCACGCCGCCGGATCAAGAAGTCACGTAATCAGCACACCGGACGATCGTGCGGAGTACAGGAGTCCAAGGATCTCTGTTCCATCCGGGACTATAGGTAAGGGGAGGGGCGGCCGGGTGAATGCAAGTGAATCTCCGTTGATGCCACGTCACAAATACCTCCCGCGATGGGATGTGACACGGGAGAGCAGGGCGACCCACCGAAATTCGGAGGTGCGGCGACCAAAGAAACATCACCGGCCACCGAAAAGGCCACCTGAAATCGTCGAGAACGTCGTATGCAAGGCAAGGGCAACGAAAAGCCCACACGGCCAGTTCTCTCAATTTTGCTACTCCTGACGCCCAGGATGATATCGCCGATTTTGCGGCTGACCTTGACGTTTGGGCGCGGTCCAATTCAAGCACGAAAGACACGGCGAACCCGCCGGCGCGACAACCGGGGCGGACTGGCCGGGCGGCGCCAGCGGACGGATCTGACGTGGCCCCTGCTACCGCAGGGGCTCGGGCAGGTTGCCGCTGTGGATGACGGTCAGCGAGGTGACCGCTCGGGTGAGTGCCACGTAGAGCCGCCGCAGACCGTGCAGCACGGTGGGTTCGGCGTCGATAACGGCGGCGGGCTCCACCAGGACCACATGATCGAACTCCAGGCCCTTGGCGAGGGAGGCGGCCACGAGCGAGGCGCGCCCGGGAGCCTCGCCGCCGCCCAGGTCGACGAACGGCAGCCCGGCGTTACGCAGGGCCGGCAGCAGGGTGGGGAGGAGGCTGTCGGGGGTCAGCACCGCCGTCGCCCCCTCGGCGCGCAGCACCCGGCGTGCCTCGCCGGTGGTCGTTGCCGCCAGCTGGCCGGGTTCCGTGCGCACCAGCGTGAGCGCGCCGGGGACCGACCGCGAGGAGGTCGCGGCGGCCAGGTCAGGCGCGATGTGGGGCAGCAGCCGGTTCGCGAACACCAGGATCTCCGTGGGCACCCGGTAGCCACGCGTCAGTTCCTCGATGTGCGCCTCCGGCTTGCCCAGCTGCGCGAGCGTCCGCGTCCAGGACGTCGAGGCCCACACGGTCGTGCCCTGGGCGAGGTCGCCGAGGACGGTCACCGACGCATCCTCACATCGGCGTCCGAGTGCGCGACACTGCATCGCGGACAGGTCCTGGGCCTCGTCGACGATCACATGGCCGAAACCGGGAGCCCGCTCGATGAGGCTGTCCGCCTCATCGACGCAGAAGGCGTCGGCCAGCGACCAGCGAGCCGTGCGCGGCGTGCCACCTGGCCCGTGCTTGAGCAGCAGGTGCTGCTCGGGGGAGCTCAGGACCCCGTCGGCGGCGGACTCCAGCAGGCCGGGGTCGGTGAACAGCCGATGGATCAGCGCCGCGCCCGTGGTCTTGGGCCAGATCGCCTCCACGGCCTCCCGGATCGGCCGGCTGCGGGCCAGGGTCTCCAGGGCGCCGTCGGTGAACGAGCGCCCGTTCGCCTCCGCCTTACGACGGATCGCCGCCGCGAGTCGCCGGCCAAGCATGGCTCGCGCCGCACCGTAGGGGTAGGAGCTCGACCGCAGGGCCGTGAGAATGTCCGCCGCCTCGTCGGTGCTGATCGTCCACCGGCCCAGGCGGGTGGCGACCGTCACCGGTGCGGTCGGCACGCCGACGGCGCCAGCCAGGGCCCTGCTGATCACCGTGGCGAGGCGGGCGTCGCCCTTGAGCATCGCGACGTCGTCGGCCTCGACCGCCCGCACCGCCACCGTGGCCGGCAGATCGGCGATGCTGATCTGCGTCACGGTGAACTCCCCGAGCGACGGCAGCACCGAGGCGATATAGCCCAAAAACGCCCGGTTCGGCCCGACGACGAGGACACCAGACCGTTTCAGCTGCTCGCGGTGGGCGTAGAGCAGGTACGCCGCCCGGTGCAGACCGACCGCGGTCTTCCCCGTGCCGGGGGCGCCCTGCACGCAGATACTCACGCCCAGATCCGCCCGGACGATCTCGTCCTGCTCCGGCTGGATCGTCGCGACGATGTCGCGCATCGGCCCGGAGCGGGGCCGCTGGATCTCGCGTTCCAGCAGCTCGCTGGCGATCGTCGAGGCGGCGTCGGTGAAGGGCTCGTCCTCGAAGGCCGTCAGCTCGGCGCCGTCGTAGCCGAACCGCCGGCGGCCCCGCAGGCCCATCGGATCCGCCGGGTGCGCACGGTAGAACGGGCGGGCGACGTCGGCGCGCCAGTCGACCACCAGTGGGTCGTCACCGGCCGTCTCGCGCACGAGCCGGCGACCGAGGTAGATGCGCTGCCCCGGAACCTGCGGGGCGTCCGGTGCGTAGTCCACCCGCGCGAAGAACAGCGGCGTCGTCTCGTCGTCGGCGGTGAAGGTGGCCAGGCGACGTTCCCGGTCCTTGCGCAGGTGCGCGTTCGTCACCTTGTCCACTACCGGGTCACCGTCGACGATCTGTACCTGCTCGATCTGCCGGCGCATGCCCCGCAGGGCGAGCCGGCTCCGCTGCAGGTACTGCCGCTCGCCCTGCAGCTCCGTGTCGCTGCCGCCCGTACCCACCAACACCCCCAACGATGACCAGGTCAAAATTCTGACCAGAGAAGATTACAGGTGGCGCGACGGAGCCGACCGCGGCCGGCCGAGCATCGCCGGTGGCGCGCCCAGCCGGCCGCCACCGGGCCTCACGCCAGTTCGGGGAACCCCTGCCGGAGCGACCGGAAGGCTCGCTGGGCGGTGGCGATCGCCTCCGGAAGCACCTGCGCCGCCGACCGGCCGGCCGCCACCTGCCGCCAGTTCTCCCGGGACAGAATTCGTTTCGCGGTGACGACATGACCGGCCATGAGCGAGGTGAGGAACTCACCGACGCCGGGCACCGCCTCGGCGAGCGCCACCGCCAGGGCCTCCTCGGGG
>NZ_CDXDOR010000208.1:0-6546 GCF_978021225.1 Frankia sp. CeTa3Moorea
GCCACCCACCGCCCGGCCACCCACCGTCTGAGGAGATCCCGATGCGCCGCATCTTGGATCCGACCCGATGACCGCCCTCGCGGAGCTGCGTCTCGCCGTCGCTCTGGACGGAGCCGGGTGGCATCCGGCGGCCTGGCGGGAGCCCGATGCCCGCCCGGCCGAGCTGTTCACCGCCCGCTACTGGACCGACCTCGTCCTGGAAGCCGAACGCGGGCTGGTCGACTTCGTCACCATCGAGGACTCCCTCGCCCTGCAGACCTCCCGTCTCGACGGCCCCGACGGGCGTACCGACCAGGTCCGCGGCCGCCTGGACGCTGTCCTGACCGCCGCCCGGGTCGCCCCCCTGACCAGCCACATCGGCCTCGTCCCCGCAGTCACCACCACCCACACCGAGCCGTTCCACATCTCCAAGGCCATCGCCACCCTGGACTACACCAGCACTGGCCGCGCCGGGGTGCGCGTCCAGGCCCTGCGCCCCGGCGAAACTCCCCACCTCGGCCGACGCGACCTCCCCACCATCGCCGACTACCAGACCCACCAGGCCCAGGCGGTCATCTTCCAGGCCGGCGACTCGGGAGCCGGCCGCGAGTTCGCCGCCTCGTCCGCCGACGCGATCTTCAGTCGGCACAGCACGTTCGACGCGGGCCAGGCCTTCTACGCCGACATCAAGGGCCGCCTGGCCCGCCACGGCCGCAGACCCGAGCAACTGGTGGTCCTGCCGGCGGCGGCCTTCGTCCTCGGCGACACCGACGCCGAGGCGCGGGAACGGGCCGGCGTGATCCGGCGCCAGCAGGTCAGCGGGGCGACGGCGATCCTGTTCGCCGAGCAGCTCTGGAACCGCGACCTCTCCGGCTACGACCCGGACGGCCCGGTGCCCGAGGTCGACCCGGTACCGGGGGAGAACACCATCTCGAAGGGCCGGGCCAGCGTGCGGATGTTCGACGACCGGCAGGCGACCGTCCGGCAGTGGCGCGAGCTCGGCGAGGCGAAGAAGCTCTCGCTGCGCGAGGTGGTCATCGAGGTCACCGGACGGCAGTCGTTCATCGGTTCGGCCGCCACCGTAGCCGAGACGATCAACAAGTTCGTCCAGGAGGACGCCAGCGACGGGTTCATCCTCGTCCCGCACATCACCCCGGGCGGGCTGGATGAGTTCGCCGACACGGTCGTGCCGCTGCTCCAGGAGCGCGGCGTATTCCGCACCGACTACTCGGGGACGACGCTGCGCGAGCACCTCGGTCTCGCTCCGCTCGGGTAACGGGCTGCCCGGTCGGGCTGCCCGCTCGGCCCGCTCGGCCCGCTCGGCCCGCTCGGCCCGCTCGGCCCGCTCGGCCCGCCGTCTCGAACTCCTCGCCGGCGGTGTTGTCTTCGGTACCTGAAACTCACAGGTACCTGAAAGTATGATGCTGTTCGCGTCATGCTCGGGAGGCGTCACGCTCGGGAGGAGGGACGCTCGGGAGGAGGGACGCATGGAACGGGTGGCCGCGGTGAACACGGCGACGGCGGTCGCTCATGTTCTGCGGGAGGAGATTCTTAGCCGGCAGGACGGCGACCTGTACCTCGGCCAGGAGAACGAGCTGCTGGCCCGGCTCGGCGTCAGCCGGCCGTCGCTGCGTCAGGCGGTGCGGCTGTTGCAGGCCGAGGGGATCCTCACCGTCCGCCGGGGTCATCACGGCGGTCTGTACGGGCAGCGGCCGGACGCGGCCGGGGTCGCCCACATGGCGTCGGTCTTCCTGCGCACCCGTAGGGCCTCGTTCGCCGACCTCAGCGCGACCCACGCCCTCATCACCACCGAATGCGCCCGGCTCGCCGCGCTCAATCCGGATCCGGCCGAGCGGGGTCGGCTGCTGACCTTCGTCGACAGCGCCGTCGACGGTGCCGTCAACGCCGCCGTTGACGGCACCGCCGGTGGGGATGCCCGCGACCATGCCCGGACCCGGGCGCAGTGGGGCGTGCTGCTCGCCGAGATCGCCCGCAGCCCCACCCTTCAGCTCTTCGAGGACGTGCTCGGCTCGCTGTCGCAGTACCCGGCCTCGCGGCCGTTCCTGCCCGACCCCGCCAGCGTCGCCCTGGCCTGGGAGCAGTGCCGGTGGATCGCCGAGGCGGTGCGGGACGGCGATGCCGACACCGCCGCCGCACTGTGCCGTGAGCACGGGGACGCGATGGCCCGCTACCTCCGCGACCAGCCGGAGGATCTCCTCGGCTGGTGAGCCGTCCGGGGCCGGGTCCATGCCGCCGCCTGGTCACGGTCCGCGCGTCGTCTCGCCGGGGGGCTACGGCGCCGCCTCGGTCCAGCGGGCCGCTCAGTCCAGCAGACCGCTCTGCCGGGCGGCGTGCACGGCTGCCGTACGGTTACGGACCCCCATCTTGCGCATGATGCTGCGCATGTAGGTCTTCACGGTCTCGGCGCGGATCGTGAGGTGCTCCGCCGCCTCGACGTTGGAGCAGCCAGTGGCCACGAGGGTCAGCACCTCCATCTCCCGCAAGGTGAGGCGGAAGGGCGGCGGCTTCGGCGGGCCGGGCGTGACGACCGGTTCGTTGCGCAGCAGGGAGTAGATGTGCAGGATCTGCCGCCTGAGATGGGGGGCCGTCATCTGGGCGCTCAGCTCCAGCAGCTCGATCTGGGCCAGGCGGACCCGCTCCCGCTGCGTGCGAGAGTCGGGCGGCTGTCCATCGGCGACGAATGGTCCCGGTGCGCGGTCAAAGCCGGCAGGGGTCATCGTCCGGTGCAGGCGCACCTGCATCGGGATCGAATCCGATGCCACTGGGCCCATTATGCTCCTCTCCCTATCCACGTCGATAACCCGGCTACCTCCGGATGGGCGCCCCCGGACAACCAGGCGCGTACCGGTGTATTCATGAAGGGGCGGTCGGTCCCGGGATCAGCCGTACACCACCTTTGTGTGATGCCTTCCATGATCCGGTCGCGGGTGAAGTGGGCACACTGCCACGTCGGCTCCGCTCCAGGCTGGCCGTCCGTCTTCGTCGGATGCCCGCTGCCGGCTACATCGAAAAGGTTATCTCCTTGCTCCGGCCGGTCGTCAATGGTGTCGCTCCCATGCCAAGAACATACTGCTCCCCCCCGGCCGGAAGGCCCGAGGGTAGTCTTGAATGCTACCCCGAAAGGGGCTCCTTCGGGTGCGTCATGCCACGTCGCCGCACCAAAGTCCTCCTCGGTTTGAGGGGGCGCGAAGGAAATTCCTGAAGGCAGGCGGGAACCCGCACGTCAGCGGGTTGACGGCGGGCAGCGTAAACGGCCTCGGGGGTTATCCGATGAGCCCGCCGGGTTAATAGGTGGGACGACGGCGGATGATGTGGGCGGATGCACGGGAATCCGCGCGGGTGGATGGTAGGAATAGGCCGGACTGGCCGTGGCGGCCGCGGCCACACCCGGTCGGAACCACCCGGTCGGAGTTAGCCGGTCGGAGCCACACCCGGTCGGAACCACCCGGCCCGAGCTCGCCGGCCGGTACAACGTCTGCCGCCAGGTCGGCTTCCACGGGCTGATGGCCGACGGCGGCATGGCGGCATGGCGGAGTTCACTATCGGCGTTCACTATCGGCTGGGCGATCGCGTTGCGCCTCGCGGCGGCCGGCGCGGACATCGCCGAAAAGCTCGGCGGCCAGCTGGGCCTCGGCAAGGGGCAGGCGCTCGAGCAGTACGCCGCCGGGATCCCGCTCGGCCGCGGGCAGATACCCGAGGAGGTGGCCGCCTTCGTGTCCTATCTGGCCGGTCCGGACTCCGCTTACATGACCGGGCAGTCGGTGGTGATCGACGGTGGTCTCGTGATGCGCTGAAAGGCGGGTTTCCGCTCGAGCCGGCGGGTCAGGAGTGGATGATGGCCCGGCCGGTCATCGACTCGGGCAGGATCCGTACCCAGTGCGGATGCTCGACGCGGTCCGCCCAGGGCTTGAGTCCCGTCCGCTCGAGCCTGGACAGCGTGCCCGGGTCGGTGACGGACACGGCCTTCCCGCTGATCAGGACGCTCCAGCCGCTGCGGGACGCCGGATCGCGCCCGTCGGCCTCGAAGCTAACCGCGTCCTCCTCGATCGCGGCGGTCAGCTTCGAGCCCACGGCCGTCCGGAAGGCCACCGCCTCCCCGTCCATCACGTAGTTCACCGGCAGCACGAGGACCTCCCCGTCCGCCCGGAACGCCACCCGGCCGAGCTGCTCGTTCCCGAGCAGCCACAGGCAGGTTGCGGGGGACAGCACCCCGCCACCGGCATGGTCGAAGGCGAATGCCACCCTGATGCTGGTCCCGGTGGTCTGGGTCGGTGTCTGCGTCGTGGGCATGGCCAGCTCGGTCCGATCGGTCGGTGAAGCCACGGTGACGAGCGCCGGCGCGCCCGCGTTCGGCGGGGTCATCGCGTCATCCCCCTCGTTCTGGGTCGTCGGCGTACCTCACACTTCTGAACGGTAGTCGGACGGGGCGACCGCGGGCAGGGCCGGTCGTCGCGCCGGCGCGGGTCGTCCGACCGGGGGATGGCCTGCCGGTGGTCCGCACCGGCCCGCGGGGAAGGCGTTCGCCACGCGGGCCGGTGCGGTGGTTACGCGGCCGGGCGGTGGTTACGCGGCTGGCTCGATATCCGGTATCTGCGCGGCGCGGAACGTCACCTCACGCCGCAGCCGGAACCCGAGCGACTCGTAGAGCCGGATCGCGTTCGTGTTGGTCGCCGCGGCGTGCAGGAACGGTGTCTCTCCGCGGGCCCGGATGCCCGCGGCGACCGCGCGGACGAGCCGGGTCGCGAGGCCTTGGCCCCGGTGGCCCGCGTCCGTGCAGACGGCGCTGATCTCGGTCCAGCCGGGCGGGTGCAGCCGTTCCCCGGCCATCGCCACCAGGGTGCCGTCCCGCCGGATGCCGAGGTACGTGCCGAGCTCGATCGTGCGGGGCAGGAACGGCCCGGGTTTGGTGCGTTCGACCAGCGCGAGCATCTCCGGCACGTCCGCGGGCCCCAGCCGCACGGCCTCCTCGTCCGGGAACGCGTCGACCCCCTCGTCCACGAGCTGCGCGCCGTCGAAGCTTGCCTCTTCCCAGCCGGGCGGCGGGGAAGCGTCGATGCCGGTGAACGGCACGATCGCGCCCGGGCCGAGCAGCACTGCGGCGTTGCGCCAGGTGCCCTCGTCGGGCACGTCCGGCAGGGCGACGAACGGTGACACGTTGACCGGGTAGCGCAGCACGTCACCGACCCGCTCGGCGAAATGCGCGTGCGGACCCAGGAGGGAGGAACGGACGGGGTTGTTCAGCACGTGCTGGCCGGTCGCGTGCCGCCTGGGCTCCTGCCGGTCGGGCTCCTGCCGGTCGGGGACATGCCGGTCGGGGACATGCTGTCGGGGAACGGCAAGCTCGGTCACGCGGCGACCTCGATCACGATCTTGCCGCGGGCGTGGCCGTTCTCCACCGCGCGCAGCGCCGCCGGGGCCTGGTCCAGCGGGAAGGTTGCGGTCACGAGCGGGTCCAGCGCGCCGTCCACGACCAGCTGGGCGACCGCGTCGAGCACGCGGCTGTCCCGGGCCCGCTGGACCGTCGTCCCGCCGTGCCGGTCGCTCGCCCCGGACAAGGCTGTGACGAGCTTCGACCGGTCCGCGAGGACCTCGACGACGTCGTCCAGCGTCTCGCCCCCGACGAGATCGTAGATTCCGTCGACCCCCCAGGGCGCGGCGGCCCGCACCCGGTCCGCGATGCCGGGGCCCGGCTCGACGTGCGCGACGCCGAGGGCCTCGACGAAGTCCTTCTTGCCGGCGCTCGCGGTGCCGACGACCGTCAGGCCCGCCTGCCGGGCGATCTGCGCGGCGGCCACTCCCACGCCGCCACCCACACCGGTGATCAGCAGGGTGGCGCCGGGCGGCAGGGCCAGCTGGTGCACGCCGTCGTAGGCGGTCGCCGCCGCGACCGGCAGCGTCGCCGCGGCCACGAAGGACACCGCGGCCGGCTTGCGCGCGCTCTCCCCGGCGGTCAGCACCGTGTACTCGGCGTAGCCACCGCCCGGCGCGCTGCCGAACACCTCGTCGCCGACGGCGAATCCGTCGACGTCCGGGCCCACCTGCGTCACCACGCCGGCGGCCTCCACTCCGAGTACGACCGGAAACACGGCTGGCGGGGCGGCCGGCAGCCGCAGGCCGCCCCGCAGCTTCCAGTCCACGGGGTTGACCCCGGCGGCACGTACCGCGATCGTGAGCTGACCCGGCCCGGCCACCGGGATCGGGAGGTCGGCGAATGCCTCCACCTCCGGACCGCCGTGGCCGCTGTAGACGTACGCCTTCGGCACCACAACCACCGTTCCCTTCGCCGTTTCCCCTGGCCGTCCCGCCGCGGCCGTCCCGCCGCGCCGAGACCTCCGCGATATCCGCGATATCCGCGATCGGCGTCTACGCCGACCGCGGTCACCTACAACACCGGGCCGGGCCGCCACCTTCCGGCGGTGGCCGGCACCGGGGCGGCGGCGCCTGCCGCGGTCAGGCCGATAGTCAGATTCTGGTTCTGTTCGACGTCGAAGAAGGGCCGAAGAAGATCGAAGGAGGTCAGGGGAGGTCAGGGGAGGTCAGGGGAGG
>NZ_CDXDOR010000209.1:0-6449 GCF_978021225.1 Frankia sp. CeTa3Moorea
AACTCGCTGGTCACCGGCCTGGCCCGCCAGGGCGCCCGGATCTCGCCGGCGACGCTGACGGGGGTGTGCGCCCAGGTCGGCGGCCTGCTCACCCCGCTCGCCGAGAAGATCGTCGAACGGTCGCGTGGGTCGTGGCACCTGCACGCCGACGAGACGACCTGGCGGGTGTTCACCCCCGACGGCCAGGACACCTCGGCGCGCTGGTGGCTGTGGGTCTTCCTCGGCCCGGACTCGGTGTGCTTCGTGATGGACCCGACCCGGTCGGCGGCGGTGCTCGCCGGCCATGTCGGGATCAGCGAGACCACCGGCCAGCTCGACGGCGCCGGCGGCCCGCGCCGGCTGGTGATCTCCTCGGACTTCTACACCGTCTACGCCTCCGCCGGCCGCAAGGCGGACGGGATCGTCAACCTGTTCCGCTGGGTCCACGTCCGCCGCTACTTCCTGCGGGCCGGGGACGGCAACCCCGCCCAGCTCGGGATCTGGGCCCGCCAGTGGCGCGAGCGGATCGGCGCGCTCTACGCCACCCACGGTGACGCCGCCCGGCAGCATGCCCACACCCAACTTCCGACTACTTACGGCAGTTCTGCGACCCTGATCTGGCTGGCCGCCGCTACCAGGTAGCCGGGATCCGATACGGGTACGCGAACGTACCCGTATCCTGCTGGGTGGGTGAAAGGAGGCTGTCCATGGCGGATGCGAATGTGCGGATTCCGGCGGAGGCGCGGGATCGGTTGGCGGAGGTGGCGGCGGCGGAGGGGTTGTCGTTGCGGGCGTATCTGGCGCGGTTGGCGAGCACGCTGCTGACGCCGGCGGAACGGGCGGAGCGTGCCGAGCGGGCGCGGGCGGTGCTGCGGGAGTGGAGCGGCTACGACCCGACGGAGGAGGAAGCCGCGCAGGCCGATGCCGAGCTGAACCGTCGGCTGACGCGGGCGTTGGGGCGGTGAGCGACGCGCTGCATGTGGTGCTGGACGAGACGGCGATGGTCTCGGCTGGCTATGGCAACGTGCTGGCGTCCCGGTTGATCCAGCGTGCTCACACCGTGCCGGGTCATTTTCTGTATGCCCCGGCGTGTGCGCTGGTGGAGGCGGACCGGGCCCGGCCGGGAACCGCCGAGCACATCGCCGCGCTGCCTGCGGTGACCATCGTGGAGTTGGACCTGGCGGCCGCGCTCGCGGTGGCCCGCGATACCGGCTGGGCGCCGGCGCACGTCCTGTACGCGGCCGAGCCCACCCCGGAGCGTCCCGAGGGTGCGATGATCGCGACGGCGGCGCCGGATCGGTGGGCGGGTCAGCCGGTGCGTCTGTTGGATCTCAGCCCGTGAGCTGGTCCGGCCCGGCGGCTCCACCGCAGCCAACACCCGTCTTGGCGCCCGCGGGCGGGTCGTGGCTGCCGCCGTCACGGCAAGAAGACGGAAAGGCGAGAAGACGGAAAGGGGAGCCGGGAGGGTTCGGCAGACGCTCGCTCACCTACCTCGGATACGGGCTGCGCGACATGTCCTGCGGCAAAGCTCGCTGACGCTACCCGGCCGGGTGAGGGCGAGTTCCTGGATGGACGTCTCGGGAAATCACGGCGCGGACTGTGGTGGTGGCCGGGCAGAGCACCGTCCAGTTCCGCGTGGCCGGGAGGTTCGCCCTGGTGATGACGCGATACGCGTTCCGCCTGTATGTGGCTGGGCAGTCGGAGCAGTCCAGCGCTTCGGTGGGAGCGCGCCGGTCCGTTGCAGCAGCGGGCAGGATAATGATCCGCTAGCCGCCGCCTCCACGTTCGCGATCCACTCCCGCGCTTCCCGCGCTGGGAGTGAGGATGACGACGTGTACAACGTGTGGATGAACCAACCGCAGGAGGACCTACGCCGAATGGCTCAGGGCTTCGAGACCGCGCTGGGCGCATTCCTCGCCGACTGCAAGGCTCGGCCCAACTGTGGCTTCGGCCACGGCGACCCGGCCGGCGCCTTCGACCGCCTGGTCGAACGGCTCACCGAGAAGCCGATCCCGGCCGGCGGTAAGGACGGTAAGGACACCGGCGCCGCCCGCACGCTCAACTGGGTGACCGCCATGATAGGGGTTCGGTCCGCGCTGTACTCCCATGCCAAGTGGCCGCGGCTCGCGGGAGCATTGGCACTGGCCGACGACAACAACGACGGCTCCGAGCTGCTCTCCTTCGCAGCGCAGGACCCGATCGGGGCTATCCTCCCCTTGCCGCACAGCACCTCCACCAGCTCCGATGCCGCGCATACGGCCATTGCCTCGCATACGGCCATCACCTGCACCGACAAGGTCTTCCCGACCGTGGGCGCCTACCAACGACTTTCTGACGAACTCAACCGCGAGAGCCCCCATTTCGGCCTGCTTTCTGCTCTCGGTGCCCTTGCCTGTGTGGTCTGGCCGGTTAAGGCTGCCTCCCGCTACACCGGGCCGTTCCATGCCACCGGCGCTCCGCCGATTCTCCTCGTCGGCAGCACCGGCGACCCGGCGACGCCCTACTCCGGAGCTGTGTCCCTCGCCCGTCAACTCGCCAACAGCGTGCTGTTGACCTGGCGCTCCTACACCCACACCGCCTACTTTCAGGACAGTGTCTGCGTCCGCCGGGCCGTCGAGCGTTACCTGGTCGACCTGATACTCCCGAAGCGCGGTACGATCTGCCCTGACATCCCGACATCGGCGGGTTCTTGAGTCTTAGTCCTCACAATTCAGAATCTTCGCGATTCAGAGTCTTCGCGATTCAGGCTCACCTTGAGGATTATCCAGAAAGGCGACGACTTCGCCGATGCGCGGGCCGGCGTACCGGTCGCCGGCCCCGGTTGGCGCCCAGCGGGGCTCGGCACGCGGAGATCGTCCCGGCGAGACCGGGCGGGCCGTCCGCCGCGGGGGCGATGACCGGGTCGACGACCGGGAGACCCGCCGGTGGGGAGGCGGTCGCCGTGCCGCCAGCATGCCCCAGCCATTGACAGACGTCTATGTTTGCGGTCATCCTCGACCCGCAAGAACATAGATGGATGTCGATGTAAGGGGTGGTCTGGATGGCCAGGGTGCAGTTGGCGTTGAACGTCTCGGACGTGGACGCGGCGGTGGAGTTCTACACGACGCTGTTCGGGGTCGGGCCGGCGAAGCGGCGGGCAGGGTACGCGAACTTCGCGGTCGACGTGCCGCCGTTGAAGCTGGTGCTGATCGAGAACCCGGACGCCCGCGGCGCGGGGGTGGCGGGGGCGTTGAACCATCTCGGGGTGGAGATCGAGACCTCGCAGGAGGTGTCCGCCGCGGCGGCCCGGCTGCGGGAGGCGGGGCTGGTGACGGCGGTGGAGGAGAACACCGCCTGCTGCTACGCGCTGCAGGACAAGGTGTGGGTGGATGATCCGGACGGTGCGCCGTGGGAGATCTACACGGTGCTCGCCGACATCGCCGAGGGCGCGGGCCCGCAGCTGCGCGCCGTGGGACCGGGGGCCGGGGGCGGTCCCGGGTCGGCGTGTGACTGTGGGCCGGTGTGCGCTCCCACGGTGACGACGGTGACAGGTGAACCGGTAGCGGTGAACCGAACCGGTATGGTGTGACGGCGGCGGCTTCCGGTCACCGCGCGGCGGTGGGGCCCGCCGGGCCCGAACCGCGGCGGTGCGCCGCCAACGGTCCCTACCTGTGACAAGGCATGCCTGGCTGGCCCGGGTGTCGCGCAGGTAGGGGGTGGGCGTGGACGACGCCGAGCAGACGGTCGCTGCACCGACCGACCCCGATGGCACCAGCCCTGATGGCACCAGCCCCGATGGTGATGGGCCTGTCCCGGTGCGGCGCCGGCAGCTTCGTCACGCGCCGGTCCCGGTCCCGCTGCTGGCGGTGATATCGGCCGGTGGGGCGGTGGGGGCATGTGCCCGCTACGGGGCGTCGCTGGTGTGGCCGACGATGCCGGGCACGTTCCCGTGGACCACCTGGGCGGTGAACACGGCCGGTTGCGCGGCGATCGGTGTGCTGATGGCGCTGATCACCGACGTGCGGACGGTGCATCCGCTGGTCCACCCGTTCCTGGGCACCGGGGTGCTGGGCGGGTTCACCACCTTCTCCACGTACGCGCTCGACGCGCAGCGGCTGATGGACGGCGGGCGGGCCGGGCTGGCACTGGCCTACCTGGCGCTGAGCGTCCTCGCCGCGCTGGGCGCGGTGTGGGCGGCGGCGACGGCGATGCGATGGTTCGTGGCGACAACGCGGCGGGTCGCGGGAAGGCGGGCGTGATGAGGTTGAGCGGCCGGGAGGCGAGTCGGTGAACTGGCTGCTGGTGATCGCCGGGGCCGCGGCCGGCGCGCCCCTGCGCTATCTGACCGACCGGGCGGTGCAGGCCCGGCACGGCACGGTCTTTCCCTGGGGTACGTTCACCGTCAACGTCACGGCCAGTCTGCTCCTCGGTCTGGTGGCCGGCGCCGCGGGCGCGGGCGCGGCGCCGGCGTGGGTGGCGTCGGAGCAGGTGGTGTCGCTGGTGGGGACCGGGCTGTGCGGGGCGTTGAGCACCTACTCGACGTTCTCCTACGAAACGTTGCGGCTGGCTGAGGACGGCGCCCGGCTGCTGGCCGCGGCCAACGTCGCCGGCAGTGTGCTCGCCGCGTTCGGCGCCGCCGCTCTCGGCGCGGCCCTGGCGCGGGCGGTGTGGGGGTGACCCGACCGGCGCACGGCGGCACGAGCACAGCGCCCGCCGCCGCGGTCAGGCTACGGCCGTGGCGGTTTGTCCTGGTCTTCGGCGTGGTCAGCATGCTGGCGGACGTCGTCTACGAAGGCGCCCGGTCGGTCACCGGGCCGCTGCTGGCCTCCCTCGGCGCGTCGGCGGTCGTGGTCGGTGTCGTCACCGGGGTGGGCGAGGCCGCGGCGCTGCTGCCCCGGCTGGTCTCCGGGCCGCTGGCGGAGCGCACCGGCCGGTTCTGGGCGTGGACGATCGCCGGTTACACGCTGACCGTCGCCGCCGTGCCCCTGCTCGGCGTGACCGGCGTGCTGTGGGCGGCCGGCCTGTTGGCGATCGCCGAACGGGTCGGGAAGGCGGTTCGCAGCCCGGCCAAGGATGCGCTGCTCTCCCACGCGACTGCCGCCACCGGCCGGGGCCGCGGGTTCGCCGTGCACGAGGCGATGGACCAGCTCGGCGCGCTGGCCGGGCCGCTGCTTGTCGCCGCCGTGCTCGCCTCCGGCGCTGGCTACGGCCCGGCGCTCGGCGTTCTGGCCCTGCCCGGCCTGGGCGTCCTTGCTGTTCTGCTCTGGCTGCGGGCCCGCGTGCCCGACCCGGCCGGCTACGAGCCAGACGAGCCGCCGGCCGTGCCCGTCCCCCGTACCGGCCCGGCCCCGGCCGCCGCGCCCCGGGCCCGACTACCCCGGGCGTTCTGGACGTATGCCGGGTTCACGGCCGCGACCACCACCGGGCTGGCGACGTTCGGCGTGTTGTCCTTCCACGCGGTCACCCGTGGCCTGCTGCCGGTGGCCGCGGTGCCTGTCGTGTACGCCGCGGCCATGGGCGTCGACGCCCTCGCCGCGCTCGCGACCGGCTGGGCCTACGACCGCCACGGCCCCGGTGTGCTCGCCGTGCTGCCGCCGCTGGCCGCCGCCGTCCCGGCGCTGGCGTTCACCAACACCCCCGCGCTGGCCGTCGCCGGGACGCTGGTGTGGGGAGCGGCCATCGGCGTGCAGGAATCCACCCTGCGGGCCACCGTCGCCGACCTCGTCCCGCCCGCCCGCCGCGCCAGCGCCTACGGCATCTTCGCCGGCGTGGTCGGCGCGACCACCGCCGCCGGCGGCGCGTTGGCCGGCGCGCTCTACGACCTGTCCATCCCCGCCCTCATCGCCGTCACCGCCGCCGTGCAGGCCGCGGCGCTGGCGCTCCTCGCGGTCAGCCGGCGCATCCGCCCCTGACCAGGCACAACGACGCTAACGCTAATCGTTGGATTTTCGGCGGTTGCTCCCGAGACCCCGACACCTTCTTCTAGGGAACCATCCCGGGATGATCATTTTCTGACGCCCGATAAGTGAGTGTTATCGGGCGTCAGGACGCGACCTACCGCACGCTCCCCTGAAACGTTCCGTTCCGTGGTATAACGGTTTTCCAAACGTTTCATCGCTTGCGACGATACGTAAGTGGAGGGGATGGGTCATGTCTCGGGTACCACGACCGCCGCACCAACGCGGGGAGCCGCCTGAACCGATGGGGCCGATGCGGCCACCGCGTCCCCGTGACGGCGAACCCGCGCTCCCGGCGTCCCCGGCGGCCGGCCCGTCTTCGGGGGGAGCGCCGGGGGCCGGGGGCGGCCCGGCGACGCCGGAGGGATCCACCGCCGGCCCGGCGGCCGGCCCCGCGGTCCCCGAAGGCACCCGCGCCCGCGACGGCGGGGACGACGATGGCGGGGACGACGGCGATGGCGGCGCGCCCCCGTCCGGACACCCGGCACCGTCCGAGGATGCGGCCGGGCCCGAGGATGCGGCGGCCCGCGCCGC
>NZ_CDXDOR010000210.1:0-6403 GCF_978021225.1 Frankia sp. CeTa3Moorea
TTACCCGCTTAGCCTGCGGGTTCACGGCGGAAAGAGCGCCGTCGATGTGAACCATCGTCCTGAATCCGGCGCCGGGCTTCGAAACGGCGGGGAACCGTGTCTTGCCAAGTGAGCGGCTCAGATGAAGAATGCCCTTGTCAATGGAGCCGCGCGCAACCGAGGTAATGATAAAAAATGCGTTCTTCGCGAACGGCGCCTGTCCTACGACCGATGGCTTCGTCGTCGAATCGAAGATGACGGCGCTGTCATCCTGGTAAGAGACTTTCACGTCCTTGCAATAGCGGGCAAGCGCGTCTAGGACAAGCTCACCCGTTCCTGCGGGGTGCTGCATGAGGTAGCGCATCTTCCTAGTGTATACCGCTCGCCGTCGCTGAACGCTCAGGACGCCTGCGTCGAGCGCGAACTGTGGTGGCGGAGCATCGAGGCCGATCCCCGACCTCGATGCTTTCTGGATTACGGTCACGCGACCGGAAAGCTCCTCGTCGACCCCGCCCGAGGAAAGGGTGTCGCCGGATCGGGGAGATCTCGCGACAGGAACGGGCAGAGCTTGGACCAGCCGTCACCAGCCGCGATGTTCATAAGCAGGAGGTTCTCTCGCCCAGAAAAATATCTGACGACGGCGCTGTTGTGGGCGGCGTAGGCCGCCAGAAAACTGTCACGGTCGAAGCTCGATCGGCGATAGAAATCGCGTTCCTCTGGAACGAGGTCACGCCCACGGGTGTGCCACTCCACACTCTCTATCCAGTCTTCCGGCGTGCGGATTGTGAGGATGAACCGTGCCTCGGGGAAGGATGCGACCAACTCTCGCCAAATTGTTGGTATTGGCAGGTCGCTCACGGCATCCATTCGTTCCATGAGCCCGAGTCGGAAGACCCTGCGGTCGACGTCTCGCCGGATCTCCGCGCGGTCGTTCCAATGGCTGGCCCGGTACCCGAGTATATTCAGTGCCTCTGTCAGGGTTGATGTGCCGGTCCGGTGAGCCCCGATGCCGAATATCGGCGGACGGGGACCCCGGATATCAGTAGATTTCCTTTGCACCGTGTGTCTCCAGATACCAGGGCCCCTCGCGATCAGCGAAGTCGGTGTTGGTGTGCGGTGAATCAGGCCCGACGGCGGCGCGGTCAGCGGCACGCCAGACAGAGTAGGTATGGCCGCGCACATAGTCTATGCGGCCGTGCACTACGGCCGCCGTCTCCAGGACGACCAGTGCCGCCAGCGCTACCCAATTGGCGCGGTTGCGGCGTGCGATAGAAGCCAGAGCAGACAGAACGTTTGCGGGACTGCGGGTGGCAGGACGGTATCCAAGTTGCTTGATGGCCGCCATGTGTTGGCATGCGACCCTGCGCCGCTGGCGGTACAGATGGGCGACACGCCGGGGCGGCAGGTTGTAGACTCTCGCCTCGGGGACATAGCAGATCCGTCGTCTATCGCGGATGACGAGCGACTCGATCAGGACCTCGTCGCAGTGCACGCCGTCGGGCAGACGCTCGGGTAGGCAGGCACGACGAACGGCTACGGTCTCGCCCAGCTTCGGGGAACGGCTGGCCACCTCGTGGTGCAGGTGCCACAGGACCTCGTGCAGCCGCCCGGCAGCCGTGGGCAGGACGGCGACGCTGAGTACTCGCGCGCCGGTCATCGCGCACTGTGGGTCCGTCACCATGGGGGCCGCCAGCCGCTCAACCAGAGCGGGGCCCGGCACGACATCTCCGCCCGAAATCATCACAATGTCACCGCTGGCCACTGTGAGAAAAGTATTGATGGCGGCCAGTTTCCCCCGCCGCCGATCCCTTTCTATGAGTCTTACCCGCGCATCGCGACGAACATACTCAGCAACCGTCGCCACCGTGCCGTCGGTGCACTTACAGCACACCACGATAATCTCAAATATCTCGACTCTGACGGTTTCTTGGAGCAAAAAATTTTCGATGACTCTGCCTATAGTGTCGGCCACGTTGTGGGCGAAGATACCGACGCTGACCCGCATTTTAGACCCCCGGCGCTGGATGTTATCGGTGTGCAACCTCGTCGGCGAACCAGCGCAGCGCCTCCGCCCGGCTGCCGGGCGCGACCGCATGCTCGCAGACCACGAGCTCGTCCACGCCTTCCTCGGCATAACGAGCTACCTGCGCGCGCATTTCTGCCGCGTTGCCGGCCATCATGGCCTCCCAGGGACCGCCCGACCCGGCGGGAAGGTGGGCAGGCACGATCATTGTCACGGCGCCGCACTGCACATCCGCGACTCGTCGGCCGGCGGCCAAGCATTGCGTGGCCAACTGGCCGCGAATCCGCCCGGCGGAGGTGGGGTCGGCCCATACTGTCCACCGCTCGGCGTACCTGGCCGCGACGCCAAGAACGTGCGGCCCGGTGCCGCCGACCAACAGCGGAACCTCCGCTTTCTGAGCACGCAGGGCGTCGCGTATGTCGGCACATGCCCTGTCGAGCAGGACCGCACGCTCGCCAATGCTGGGGAACGGCAGGTCCAGCCGTGCATGCTCGTCGCGAGAACCGCCCGCGCCAACGCCCAGCACGAAGCGTCCGTCCGTGATCTGATGCAGAGTGACCGCGGTTTGCACTACCAGGAGCGGGTGCCGGAAGGCATTGGCCAAGACCAGGCTGCCGATCTCGATCCGGGGGACAGCGGTGCCGAGCGCGGCCGCCATGGATAAACAGTCGAGCAACCAACGCTCGCCCTCGGCGAAGATGTGGTCGCTGAGCCAGAGCGCATCGTAGCCCAGCCGCTCGATCGCCATGGCCTGGGCCAGTAGATCCGGCCAGAGATGCGTTGCTCGGCCAGCCAACTGAAGCGCATGGGACTGCCTCACTCCCCCTAGTGCTCGGCGGAATCTTCTCGGACGTCAAGGATGGAGGGCCGGCGCCCGGCGTACGGACCCGTCAGCAACTGACGCTGCCGGTCGGTCCATGGATGATGCAGGCTGGCCCACGGTGACTGTCGCTCCCACTGCATGAAACCGGGAGCGTACTTATACAACAACGCGCGCCGGTCGTGTCGGGCGCTCCAAGGGATTGACCCGTGGGTGACCGCCTCGGTGAAGACGACGGCGTCGCCGGCTTTCATGGGCACATGTGCCACGGGCGGCGTTTCTCCGGTGATGGCGCGGATCTCGTCTGGTAGGGGGAAGTTGGCCTTGTGACTTCCTGGGATTACGCAGAAACCGCCGTCGCCTGGCCCGACGTCAGTGAGGGCGTAGGAAACCACGACCAGCCCGTTGAACATGCGACCGTCGCGTACCAGGTAGTACTGGGACGGGTCGAAGGGCGTGCCGCCATTGTGCAGGTGATGTGGGGTCGTCGCGCCCGCGCCAGCGCGCATGAAGATGGCGTAGCTATGGTCGAGCCGCAGTCCCGGTCCAAGCAGCCGCCGCAGTATGGGCATGACACGCGGCTGATCGACCAGATCGCGCAGTTCTTGGCCCCAGTCGTCAAGAAGCCCGGTAACCATATCCACCGGGCCTGCGGTCACGTCGACGTTGGCCTCATCCAGTGGGGGGAAACCGGTATGAACGTAGGGGTACCTCGTCAGCAGTTCCGGCACGCCGACCGCATCCACCGCCGCGTTGAGCCTCGCTAACTGATCTTCGCCCAGTACGCTGCGCAGGACGATATAGCCGTTTAGGTCGAACAAGTAGCGCTCGATTTCGTTCACCGTGGCTCCTGGCCCCGCCAGGCGGGCATACGGTCGGCACATGGCGGCTGGAAAGAGACGAAGGTGCCGGAGGTGTCGTAGTAAACTGAATGGTCAGGCCGCTGGTCTGCTACAATTACTGGCCTCGCGATGGGGCGGATGGGCTTCTTCGGTGGCCGGGAAAATATCGCCCGATGCGCGGCGTCTACCTCGTTGAGGCTCGCCCGGCAATCGCTGATCGGGTTGTCCCGCGTGTATAGGTACAGGACCTCTGGGATCATGAGGTGGCGACCACCGGCCAGCTCGAGTGCCGGGATCATGATGGCTGTATCATAACATGCCATGAACCAGCCGCCGTCGTCGAAGGTGAAATCTTCAGGGCTGAGCTGGTCAAACAACCAGAAGCGCATGGACCGCAGGTGGTTGAACCAGATGGCGTCCGGGTCATCGCGTCCAGAGAACGCTCGGTAGGCGTTGGCTGAAACAACCTCCACCGGAAAGTTCATTGCCGGTGTAACCAGATCGTCCCTCGGATCGCATAGGTAACTTCCATAGGTGATCAGCGGGGCATAGGTATCGTAGTACCAACGCAATCGTGTCAGGGCGTCCGGATATATCAAGCGGTCGTCGGCATCGACAAAGACGATGACGTCCTCGGGTTCTGGCGCGAGCAGTCTGGCCGCATGGTACAGATTGTAGAGAGCACCACGCCGCTGCTGATTGACTACCGCCGTCCAGCCCTGCCGCGCGCAGAAGTCGGTGACAAACGCCGCCTGCCGCGGATCGTCCGAGGCGTCGTCGATCACACAGACATCGACGGCGGGATCGGTCTGCGCGGCCACAGACCGAAGGCTTCGCTCAAGGTACTGGTAGCAGTTCCAGCCTGGCATCAGAACCTTGAATCTCATTGTGTTGTCCCCTTGATGCGGCGTGCCTGGGCGTAGGCTTCGGCCATTCGAATCTCCATGACGTCTATGGCGAAGTGGGACCGGGCACGATCGGCGGCAGCACGGGCAATCCGCCTAGCCCCGTCGGGATGACTCAGAATGGTGTTTACCGCCGCCGCGATTGCTGCTTCGGCTCCCGGAGGGACCAGAAAACCGGTTGCTCCGTCAGTGATCAGGTCGGGTAGCCCGCCGACCAACGTCGCCACCACGGGCACACCGACGCTCATTGCCTCGATCACCACCCTCGGTGTGCCCTCGCTGTCCGAAGGACAGACGAGCACATCGGCGCCGCGCAGCAGCTGCCCGACGTCTGGGCGCAGTCCCACGAAGCGCACGCGGTCGGCGAGCCCCCACCGTTCAGCCAGACGATGTGCCTCCAGCTCCAACGGCCCGCCACCGATCACCACGAAGTCGAGGTCGGACCACTTGGTGGCCAGGAACTGGGCGGCCCGGAGGAACAGGTCGATCCGCTTCTCCGGCGACAGCCGGCCGACGAAGACCATCCGACGGGTGGCCTGCCCGCCCACCTGCTCGCTCAGGTACCCACGTGGGGCCTCTGGCACTGCGCGTACACCATTGGGAATGAACCTGACTGCGCGCAGGCCATGAGCACGCAGCCTTCCGGCTTCCTGGGCGCTGGTTGCGACCACCAGGTCCGCGTCTCTCAGGCACAACTCGTTCAGACCACTCAGCGCGCGGAACGCTGGCCCGGTACGGATGAAGCCATGGACACTCATGACCAGAGTCGGCGGGCACGGCGGTTGCCGCCACCGAGCCCGTCGCATCGCCACAGCTATAAGGTCGGCACGGTAGCCGTGCGAGTGCACGATGTCCGGCCGCAGCTTGGCGATGGCTCGTCGGGCGTCGCGTAGCCAGGCCCGCATGCCGCCAGCCGTGTGCTCGATGCACTCCACCCCCCGTTCGCGCAGTACCGCCGCGAACATCGGGTTGGAACCGAATGCCATAACCACGGCACTCATGCCAGCCGTGCGCTGAGCCTCGGCGAGATCCGCGACGTGGAGGTCGGCGCCGCCGATCTCTCCGGGCGGGCGCGGCCGAATCAGATGCAGCACGGATAGCGGCTTCCTCACGAGTGGGTCCGCCAGAACCGCTCGGCGGGCGCGACACCGCCACCAACCTGGACGCCATAGGAGGTCAGGTGTTCTCGACGCTGGTCGGGCTCGTCCCAGAGCACGCCCTGCTGGGAGCCATAGCAGTCGATCGCGTCCAGTTTCGCGGCCCAGTCCCGCGGCGCGGCCCGGTGGAGTACCGGCCCCGTCGGCCGCAAGTCTTGCGCCCACCCCGCGCAGCGCCGGTAGAGCACGTACGGAACGTCCTCGTACCACAGGACGGGCCGCCGCAGCCGCTTGGCAGCCGCGGCGATGATGCAGTGGTCGACGTGGCCGCCAATACCCATTGGCGCCAGCAGCAGATCGGCTTCTCTCATCTCGGGCAGGTCGGTGAGCCGTCGCGCGACCTGGGCGACGATGTCGGGCTCGACGCTGCGACGACGAGCGAGAAAGATATCCGGCCCCGCTGAATAGCGTGGGAGCCCGGCAGCATCGCATCGGTACAGGGCCTCTGGCATCTTAAGCCGGACGGGAACCGCGCCCAGCCGAGCCTGAGCGGAGTCGTCTTCCTTGCGTCGGTGGAGCATGGCATCGTCGCCAAGGCCACACGCGTGATGGAAGGGCGGGGTCAAACGGTTGTAGCGACGCCTCGATAGGATGATCGTGTTGGCGTCGAGGGACTGGATGGTGGATGGGCCGGCGGGAGCAGTTGACCATCGAGGAGCGGGAGCTGATTTCCCGGG
>NZ_CDXDOR010000211.1:0-6311 GCF_978021225.1 Frankia sp. CeTa3Moorea
ATCCTGGCCTCGTCGCCGGTGGCGGGGTGCTCGCGGTGGGGTGGCTCGGGACGGGCTCCCCGCCCCTCGGGGGCCACCGGCCGGGGATCCGGGCCGGGGTGTTCCGCGCCGGGGTGTTCCGCGTCGGGAGACGCGACCGGACCCGATCGGCCGGATGCCCGTCCGGCGACCGCTCGCCCGATGCTCGCGGCCTGCTCATCCTCCTCGTCGACCGCCCGGCTGTCCGGTGCGGCGCCCGGTGACATGCCGGTGATCGCGATGATCGACGCGCAGGGCCAGAGACGGTCGCAGCTCAGGCAGAGGTCGAACTCATTCGGCTGATGAAGGTCGATGAGGGTGATCAGCGAGTGAATATGCTCGACGATCTTCGGGCCGACCAGGACCGGCCCACGGGCGATGACGTCGAGCTCCGAGCGCAGTCGCCCGTGATACTGCTCGACGTCAGCAAGGCGCGGATCCTCCATCACCGGCAGCATGCACCATAGCGGGCCAGCGGGCACGAAGGGTGTAGCCCGTTCGGGTTCACCGTCACTGCTGACTCACGTTCCGCTTCTGACCCGCGGTGCCAGATGCCGCTGATGGTTCCCTCTCCCTTACGCGCGGTGAGGATGGGAAGCGGGTTCGCCGGGACGGGCCGCATGGTCATGCCGAGCCGGAGTCCGGACGGCGTGGCCGCGTGGAGGCGCTAATCGCAGATCAGGACCGGTCCGGCCGGACCTCGTCCGTGCGGCGGACCTGCCGCATCAGACCCTCTTGAAGCCTGGCGAACTCCTCGATGTAGGGACTTTCGACCTGCCCGGAGGCACCTCCGGGCTCCTTGCCTGGCGCGGACCGGTCAAACGGCTCGAAACCCGCGAACTGCCCGCCGGCACCCGGCGGCATGCGGTCGGGCTGGCCGTCGAACGCGGGGTAGTGCCCACCCCCCGCCGCCTGGAGGCCCCGCTCGGCGGGTCCGTCGTACCCGGGTCCGTAGGAGGACGGCAGGCCGTTGCTGCTCTGCGGGACCGCACGGTCCGCGGCGTTGTCGAACGCCGGGTAGTGGGCACCGTTGGCCGAGGCTGCGCGGTCGGTGGAACCGTCGTAGGCGAACCCCGAGCCGTTGGGGCTGCCGGACCCGGGGCTGACCGAGAGCGGGGCGCCGCGCATGCTGTCGCCGGATGCGTCCGACTGCTCCGTGGAGAGGAACCCCTCGGAGGCCGGGTAGATGCGGGCCGACAGGCTGACCGACATCGGGTCACTGCCGTAGGTGATGACGTCAACCTGGTCCTCCGCGCTGATGCCGCCGCTGCGGGCGAGATCGACGAAGCGGAACAGATCGGCCCAGCGTAGCCCATCGAGGTCGACGCTGATGCGCAATGCCATGATCGTGCCCCATCCCTGAGGTTCGTTACGTGCCGACGGTTACCTGGGCGCCAACGGACGATCGAGGGGTAACCGGCTCGCCCCCTGTCAGCGCCAGCCCGGGCGGCGATGGGCGGCAGCTTATACCGTGTTGGGAGACCATTCCCCATCCGGGGAGGTTCGGCTGGCTCTGCTCCGATAAGGCGAAGTGGGGGTATCGCGTTCTCCGTCGCGTCCCGTCACCCGAGGGCATTCCCCGGCGGAACGTCGGCGGGGAATCAGGACGGCCGGGCGGGCCCTCCGGTGGGGAGGTGTGGGGTGTGTGGATGCCGGCCGGGAGGCGTGGGAAGTCCCGGCCGGCGGACGTGGTCGGTCGATCGGGCGGTCGTGAAATGCCGCCTGGGGTGTCACCGGTGATTGGAAGGCGGGTAGTGTCCGACCCTGTGAACGTTGTGTCCGGCGGTGTCAACGGGGTCGGCGCGGCTGGGGTGGGCACGCAATCGGGTGTCATGCAGTCCGGCGCGCTGCCAATCAGGCTCCTGCACGACCGCGTGCTGGTCGAGCCGCGTGAGGATTCCGTGGACCGGCGGTCGAAGGCGGGCATCGTCATCCCCCCGACCGCGCATATGGGGAAGCGCCTGTCCTGGGCGGACGTCGTCGCGGTGGGGACGGCCGTGCGGACCATCCAGGTTGGCGATCGGGTGTTGTTCGACCCCGAGGACCGGGCCGAGGTGGAGCTGCACTCGAACACCTACGTTCTGTTGCGGGAGCGGGACGTGCACGCCGTCGCGGCGGAGCGGTTGGACGATGGCCTGACAGGTCTGTATCTCTAGATCCGGCTGGTCGGCCCCCAGGCTTGCGTGGCCCTTTCCGACCATCCGATGACGGCGCGGCGTCCAGGTGGTGTACGGTGCCGCATCGATCGAGATGCGGGCGGTCCACCGGAGCCGTGATGTTTGATCATGGCTGTGGCGGGAGTGACACCGCGCCAGCCTGGTGCTGCCTGGCCTGAGGCGGTTCCGCCCCGTATCGTTCGCTCGGCTCTGGAGATCCGCGTTCCGGCCGGGACCCTTGGATGTGGTGGAGGCACCCGGAAATGCGGACACAGGGCATCGCGTCACCTCAATCCTTGGGGTCACTGCGTACTGTAACCAGCCGATGTCCTGAGGTGCCGTGTTCCATGGCTCCTCACGCTCGGCCAAACCCAAGACCGATGGGTTGGCATACCCATTGGGTGAACGATGGCAGGGAAAGGAAGGAGACGCATGGCTCGTGACTTCGACGCTCGGCGAAGCACGGATGTCGAGGAGGACGAGCTCCAGGAACAGAGCCTGGAGACGCTCAAGGCGCAGCGCGCCGGTGCGGCAGCGGACCTGGGGGACGACATGGACGCCCTCGAGGCCGAGCTGGACCTTCCGGATGCGGAGGTACGCGACGAGGAACTGTCGCTGCGGGTACTTCCCCGGCAGGCCGACGAGTTCACCTGCACCCGATGCTTCCTGGTGCAGCACCGCAGCCAGCTCGCGGACGTCCGTCACGTCGTCTGCTCGGACTGCGCGGCCTGAGGGCCGGGTCCCGGGCGGGGTGTCCCGCGACGGCGGGCGGTGCGGATCGGTTGCCCGGTTGCCCGGTTGCCCGGTCGCCCGAGTAGGCGTACCACTACCTAGCGCGAGATTGTCGCTGGGGGTGGTGCGGATGCTCGACGAACAGTCACCGATGTCCGGTTCCGTCCGGACCCGTCCCGCCGTCTTTGAGGGTCGGCGGCCCCTCCGTCCGGAGGATGCCGCTCTCCGTCCCGGGGAGGAGGATCCCGCGGACGGTCCCGAAAGCCTGCCGCTGCTCCTGAACCGGTTCGTCCCCCCGCCGACCCCGCCGGGTCATGTCGATCGACCACGGCTGCTCGACGCACTCGACGCCGCTACCGCCCTGCCCCTCACGGTGGTGCGGGCCCCGGCCGGCTCGGGCAAGACGGTGCTGGTCGCGGCCTGGGCCGCGGGCCGGCGGGGGGAGACGCCGATTGTGTGGGTGCGGGTCGATCCGGCGGTCGTCCCCGGCCCGCGTGGCGGGGAGCCGGGCCTCCCACTGTGGCCGCAGCTGCTGCACGGGCTGGGACGACACGGTCTGCTCCCGGCCGGTGAGGGCCTTGGGAGCCGGTACGGTCCCGCGGCCGACGATCTTTGTGATCGGCGTTACCGATGGCTCGCCAACATCCTCGCCGACCTCCCGGCGTCCTTCATACTGATCCTCGACGACGTGCATCTGATCACCCGGCGTTCGGACCTCGACGGCCTCGAACTGCTGATCGACGGGGCCGCGGACCGGGCCCGGATCATTCTGGTGGGCCGGACGGTGCCCGTGGCGCTGCACCGGCTGCGGGCTGCCGGGTGGGTCACCGAGATCGGCCCGACGGATCTCGCCTTCACCCGGGCGGAGGCCGCCGCCCTCCTGGGCCGGCAGGAGATCACGGGCCGGCAGGAGATCACGGCGTCGCCCGCGACGGTGAGCGGTCTCGTGCACGTCACTGAGGGCTGGGCGGCCGGGCTGCGGCTGGCGGCCGGGGCGCTCGCCGCACGGGAGCGACGACCACTGCCGGGGGCGGATGGGCGGTGGGAAGCGGCCGTCGCATCCCCGTCCGGTGGCCTCGGTGACACGGCTGGTTTGTCCGGCGCCGTGGCCGGCCATCCCGCGATCGCCGATTTCCTGCAGGCCGAGGTGATAGCCGGTAAGCCGCCGCCGGTACGCCGCTTCCTCCTGCGGACCAGTGTCCTGGAGCGCATGACCGGGCCGCTGGCGGACGCCGTCGCGGCCGAGCGGATGGATGCGGGCGTCCTGGCGGCGGATACCGGCTCGCGTGCCGCGCCGCCGCCGGACCCCGACGCCGACGCCGACGCCGACGCCGCGAGCATGGCGATGGGCCCGCCCGGCGAGTACGGCCCCGGGGACACGCCGGCACCCACGGTAGGTGCGCGGGTGAGCGGGAAGGAAGTTCTGGCGGCACTCGCGCGCGCCGACGGCTTCGTGGTTGAGCTCGACCACGACGGCGGATGGTTCCGCTTTCACCGGCTGCTTGCCGCGGTGCTGCGTTCCGCGTTGGCCGCGGACGGCGACGAGGACACCGATGAGCTCCACTTGCGAGCCGCGATCTGGTTCGCCGCGCACCGTCGGACGACGGATGCGGTACATCACGCCGCGCATGCCGGGGACTGGTGGTACGCGGCCTGCCTGCTCGTCGATGGGCCCGAGATGGTGGATGCCCTGCACGGCGGCGCCGCGGGGTTCAGCTCGATCATGACGGCGATGCCGGACTCCCCGGCCTTGTGGTCGCCGGAGTGCGCGCTGGTCGCCGCCGTGGGCCGGCTGGGCCAGGGACAGGTGGGGGCGGCCACCAGATGCCTGCAGGTGGCCCGGGGGAGCATCGCCGCGGCGGTCGTGTCCCGTCGTCGCGCGCTCGTGGTCCGAGCCGATCTCGTCGACCTGCGCCGGGCGGAGCTCGCCGGGGCGTGCGAGGAGATGCTGAGTATCACCCGCCGGTTGCTACGGTCCCCGGGCAGGCCGGGCGCCGTGCCACAGCCGGTTGGTCCGGCGGTTGCCGGCGTGACGGGGCGGGCGGAGGCCGCGGGGAAGGTCCGGCCACGACCGCCCGTCGGCGTGCGGCCGCCGGGAGATCCTCGGTTCCTGCCCGCCGGTCCTGCTGGTCCTGCCGGTCCCATCGGGGCCATCGGGGGCGCCGAAGGTCCCGGACTGGAGCCGTCCGGTGTTCGACATGATCACGTTGGGGAAGGCGCGGCCCGCCCCGGCTCCGTCGTCGGTGGGGCCCAGCCGGACCGCCCGGCCGGGATCGTCGCGCGATCGACCAGCGGTGGCGGGGGCGTGGGTGGTCCCGACGGGATCGTGGCGGCTGTGGCTTGGTGTGCGCGCGGGCGGGCGGAGCTTTGGCTCGGCCGTCCCGATCTGGCGCTGGAGGCGTTGCGGGAGGCGATGGCGGCGGCCCGGGATGGCGGTCTGCGGACGGTCGAGGCATCGGCGTCCGGGGCGATGGCTCTCGCCTACGTGCTGCGAGGTCGATTGCGGCAGGCCGAGTCCAGCGCGGCAGTGGCGGTCGCCACCGCCGCTATGATCACTGCCAGCCCGGTCGATCCCACGGCCGTCCCCGCATCCTCGGATGGTCTGACCGACATGCCGGCCGGCCTGGTCGAGGCGCATCTCGCCCATGCGATGGTGGCGGCCGCCCGGGTCGACGACGTGCGCGTCACGCACCATCTCGACCTCGCGCGGATGGCCTTCACCCCGGCGCATCCTCCATACCTGCTCGATCTGATCGTCGTGCTGGAGGCGAGGGCACGATGCCGGCGTGGGGAGGCGGACGATGTGCGGGCTGCCCGCCGTCTCCTGGCGTCGCGAGGACGGCCGGCCGGACCGCCGCTGTGCCTGTCGCTGTGGCGCGCCGCCGAGACCGACCTGCTGATCGCCGTCGGGAACGCCCAGGCTGCCCGGCAGCTGCTGGGACAGCTGGCCGACACCCGCCGGCCGGACCATGCTCTCGCGCTCGCGGCGGCCCGGGCGAACCTCGCGTGCGCTGATCTAGAGGGAGCGGAGCACGCGGTGGCGGCTCTGCTGCGGGCGGATGGCGGCGGAGGCGGTTCGGTGGTGTCGGCATGTGTGGTGGCAGCGGTGGCGGCCGCGCGGCGTGACGACCACGGGCGTGCCACCGACCTGCTGGCGCGTGCCCTCGCGCTCGCCGAGGACGAGGGACTCGCTGGCCCGTTCCTCGAATTCGGTGGCGAACCATTGGCGATCTTGGATGCCCATCCCGGTCTCTCCGCCGCACATCCGTTCTTCGTGTCGACTCTGCGGGCCCTGGCCACGATGGCGTCCGCCGCCGCGGTGAATCCGCGGACGCCGACCGACGGCGGACCGGTCATGGCCGTATCCGGGGCGGGGGTGCCGCCCGTGGGGGTGCCGCCCGTGGG
>NZ_CDXDOR010000212.1:0-6123 GCF_978021225.1 Frankia sp. CeTa3Moorea
GTATAAGAGACAGCCCCGGCGCCGGTGCGGGGACACCGGGCGGCTCGAGCGCCGGCGCCGGTGCGGTCGTTGGCTTGGAGGCGCCCGCCCGCCCCGGTCCGCGGGCGGGGACATGCCGGCGACGAAGGACGGCCTCGGTAGACAGAGCGACCTCGCGATCGGCGGGATCGACGGGCGACCCACGCGGGACGGTGCCCCGAAAGTCGGAGCGGGCGGTGTTCTACGACGTGTCGGAGTCTAGCCGCCGCGGCGCTGCGTACGCGCGTCGACCGCGCCCGGACCCCCGCCGCCGCCCTGCGTCCTCTCTCACAACCGCGCCACGCGGCCCCCCGGGCGGCGGCGACCGACATGTACTGGCGTGGGGCATCGGACAGCGACGGTGGGTATGGCGCATGGACGGCGGGCATCGGGCATGAACCACAGGGACCGGGATTCCACTCGTCGTGCGCGTTGTTCTCCCAACCGCCACCCGACTGTCACGGGGATCCGCAGACTGGAAACAGGCTGGGATGGAGCCGGCCCCAGAGGGTAGTGCCCTGAAGGGGTGCGCCCATCGGAGGACAGCTTGGAGACCTTGGAGACATGGTGAGGACGCCACCGCCCGCGGAGAGGAAGTCAGCCCGATGAGCAATCCCCTGTCCGAGCTCTCAGCCGCCGGAGTGGCGGTCTGGCTGGACGACATCAGCCGGGACCGCCTACGCACCGGCAACCTCGCCCACCTGGTCGAGAACCGCGGCGTCGTCGGCGTGACGAGCAACCCGACCATCTTCCAGAAAGCGATCAGTTCGAGCGACCTGTACGACGAGCAGCTGCACGACCTGGCGATCCGCGGCGTGGACGTCGGCGAGGCCGTCCGGGCCATCACGGCCGCCGACGTGCGCGACGCCTGCGACGTGCTGCGCGGCGTCTACGACGCCAGCGGCGGCGTCGACGGCCGGGTGTCCCTGGAGGTCGATCCCCGGCTCGCCCACGAGGCCGAGCGCACGCTCGCCGAGGCGCGTGCCCTGTGGTGGCTGGTCGACCGGCCCAATCTGTTCATCAAGATTCCCGCCACCCGGGCCGGCCTCTCGGCGATCACCGAGACGCTCGCCCAGGGCATCAGCGTGAACGTGACGCTGATCTTCGGACTCGACCGGTACGACGCCGTGATCGACGCGTTCATGACCGGTCTGGAGAAGGCCCTGGCCGCGGGGCGCGACATCACCGACCTGGCCTCGGTCGCGTCGTTCTTCGTCAGCCGGGTGGACACCGAGGTCGACCAGCGGCTGGAGAAGATCGGCACCTCGGAGGCGAAGGCGCTGCGCGGCCGGGCCGCCGTCGCCAACGCCCGGCTGGCCTTCGAGCGGTACGAGAAGGCGTTCGCCACCCCCCGCTGGGCGGCCCTGGCCGCGGCCGGCGCGAAGCCCCAACGCCCGTTGTGGGCGTCGACGTCCACCAAGGACCCGTCCCTGCCGGACACGATCTACGTCACCGAGCTGATCGCGCCCGGAACCGTCAACACGATGCCGGAGGCGACCCTGGAGGCGTTCGCCGACCACGGGTCGGTGACGGGTGAGACGATCCGCCCCCGCTACGAGGAGGCCCACGAGGTGTTCGCCCAGCTCACGGCCGTCGGAATTGATCTCGACGACGTGATCGAGACCCTGGAGAGCCAGGGCGTACAGAAGTTCGAGGACTCGTGGACCCAGCTGTTGGACACCATCGCGGCGCACCTGGGCTCACCCGGTTCGTCCGCGTAAGGCCTGGCGACGGCCGTGGCCGTGGCGATCGCCACGGCCGTCGCCACGGCCGTCGCCACGGCCGTGATGATCGTCTCAGCGTCGTTCATGGACACCCGACGGTCCCCGGTGAAACAACCTCGGAGAGACCACAAGCAGAACGAAGGGGGAACGGGTGGCGCCCACGGTGAGTACCAACCCGCTGCGGGACCCACGTGACCGCAGACTGCCGCGCCTGCCGGACGCGAGCGCCCTGGTGGTGTTCGGCGCTACCGGCGACCTGGCCCGCAAGAAGCTGATCCCCGCCGTCTACGACCTGGCCCACCGCGGCCTGCTGCCGCCGGGTTTCGTCCTGCTCGGGTTCGCCCGCCGGGACTGGCCCGACGAGGACTTCGCCGAGTTCGCCCGGCAGGCCGCCGAGAAGGGCGCCCGCACCCCCTTCCGTGCAGAGGTCTGGGACCGGCTGGCGGGCTCCGTGCGGTTCCTGCCGGGGTCCTTCGACGACGACGCCGCGTTCGACCGGCTCGCCCGCACGCTGGAGAGCCTGGAGCACTCCCACGGTATCCGTGGCAACGCGGCGTTCTACCTGTCGATCCCGCCGTCGGCCTTCCCGGTCGTGCTCAAGCAGATGCAGCGCACCGGGCTCTCCTCGGCCGCGGGTTCGGGCGGCTGGCGCCGGGTCGTCGTCGAGAAACCGTTTGGTCACGACCTGGAGTCGGCCCGGCAGCTCAACGCGCTCGTCGACGACGTCTTCACCCCGTCCGGGGTGTTCCGCATCGACCACTACCTGGGCAAGGAGACGGTCCAGAACCTCTTCGCGCTGCGCTTCGCCAACACGCTGTTCGAACCGATCTGGAACTCCCAGTTCGTCGACTCGGTGCAGATCACCATGGCCGAGGACGTCGGGATCGGCACCCGGGCCGGCTTCTACGACGGGACGGGCGCCGCCCGGGACGTGCTCCAGAACCACCTGTTGCAGCTGCTCGCCCTGACCGCGATGGAGGAGCCGGTCAGCTTCGGCGCGGAGACCATCCGCACCGAGAAGCTGAAGGTGCTCCGCGCGGTGTCGCTGCCCACGGACCTCACCCGCTACGCGGTACGGGGGCAGTACGAGCAGGGCTGGCTCGCCGGGGAGCGGGTCCCGGGCTACCTCGACGAACAGGACATCCCCGCGCAGTCGCGGACGGAGACCTTCTCGGCGGTGCGCCTCGGCATCGAGACGCGCCGGTGGGCCGGGGTGCCGTTCTACCTGCGGACCGGCAAGCGGCTGCCACGGCGGGTCACCGAGATCGCCATCTTCTTCAAGAAGGCGCCGCACCTGCCGTTCGACGAGACCGCCACTACCGAGCTCGGCAACAACCAACTGGTCATCCGGGTGCAGCCCGACGAGGGGGTCACGCTCAAGTTCGGCTCCAAGGTCCCCGGCTCGGCGATGGAGGTCCGGGACGTCGCGATGGACTTCCTGTTCGGTGAGGCGTTCACCGAGGCGCTGCCGGAGGCCTACGAACGGCTGATCCTCGACGTGCTGCTCGGCGACGCGACGCTGTTCCCGAACAACGCGGAGGTCGAGGAGTCCTGGCGGATCGTCGATCCGCTGGAGCGGCACTGGGCGGGCATCACCCCGCACCGCTACCGGGCCGGCACCTGGGGCCCGGCGGCCGCCGACGAGATGCTCGCCCACGACGGTCGCCGGTGGCGGCGGCCATGACCATGGATTAGGAGCCCCTCGTGACCACATTGTGGGACACCACCGGTTCTGAGGTGGTCAAGGCCCTCGCCGCCGAACGACGGGCGGCCGGAGCCCTGGCCTTCGGCTTGGCGCTGACCCTCGTCGTCGTCGTCGACGAAAAGCACGTCAGCGCCGCCGAGGGCGCGGCGACGCTGGCGGCCTCCGCCCATCCGTGCCGGCTACTGATCGTCGTCCGCCGGCAGGTCGACGTGCCGCATCCCCGGCTCGACGCCGAGGTCTCGATCGGCGGTCGGCTCGGCCCGGGCGAAGCGGTCGTGATGCGGATGTCCGGCCGGTTGGCGCTGCACGCGGAATCGGTCGTGCTTCCCCTGCTCGCACCGGACGCCCCGGTGGTCACCTGGTGGCACGACGAGCCGCCGACCCGGATCGCCTACGACCCGCTCGGCGTGTTCGCCGACCGGCGGGTCACCGACGTCACCGCCAGCCCGGACCCGCTGTCGGCGCTGTTCCAGCGGGCCGCGGACTTCGCCCCCGGCGACACGGACCTGTCCTGGACCAGGCTGTCGCCCTGGCGCACCCTGCTCGCCGCCGCCTTCGACGCGGTGGTCAGCGAGCGGCCGGACTCAGCCGTCATCACCGCCGGCCGGGCCGATCCGAGCGCCCAGCTGTTCGCCGGCTGGCTCCAGAACAGGCTCGCCGTCCCGGTGACGGTCGACGAGACGGGTGGCCGGCCCGGTATCACGGCGGTCGCCGTCGCCCTCGACGGGGACCGGCTAGCCGTCTCCCGCACCGACTCCCGGTCGGCGATGATCTCCCGCACCGGGTACCCGGACCGGGTACTGCCCCTGTCCGACCGGGGCGTCGGGGACCTGCTCGCCGAGGAGCTGCGCCGGCTCGACGACGACGCCGTCTACGCCGAGGCCCTGGGTACCTGGAGCGGCCTGCCGAACCTGACCAGGCGCTCGCCGCACCGAGAGCACATCTGGCGGGACCCGATGGACCAGACCGTGGGCGCCACGGACGCCTTGGCCGCCGGCACCGTGACGTCGAGCGCCGTGACCCCGGGCACCGCGGCCCCGGGCACCGCCCCGACGAGTGCCCCGAACAACGAACGGGCGGTGGGTGGCGCATGACGGCCGAGCCGGAGCTCGTCCTCCATCGTGACGCCGGGGTGCTGGCCAGGGCCGCCGCGGCCCGTCTGATCACCCGGCTGGTGGACGCCCAGACGGCCCGCGGGGAGGCCTCACTCGTCCTGACCGGCGGTGGCATCGGCATCGCCCTGCTGCGGGCGGTGCGATCGAACCCGGCTCTCGACGCGGTGGACTGGAGCAAGGTCGACATCTGGTGGGGCGACGAGCGGTTCGTCGCGGCCGGCTCGCCCGACCGCAACGAGCGGCAGGCGCGGGAGGCGCTGCTCGATCACATCCCGGCGGATCCCAAACGGATCTTCCCAATGGGCCATCTGGCGGCCCCGACCGCGGGCGGTGACGTCGAGGGACGAGCCGCGGCCTCCGGCTATGCCGACCCGGAGTCCGCCGCGGTGGAGTACGCCGCGCTGCTGGCCACCCGTGCCGTCACCGGAGCGGCGGTGCCGAGCTTCGACGTGGTGCTCCTCGGGCTCGGCCCGGAGGGCCATGTCGCCTCGCTGTTCCCGGGCTCCCCCGCGGTCGTCGCGACCGAGCCGGTGGTGGCCGTGCATGACTGCCCCAAGCCACCGCCGGAACGCGTCACACTGACCCTGCCGGCCATCCAGTCCGCCCACGAGGTCTGGGTGATCGTCGCCGGGGAGGAGAAGGCCGATGCGGTCGCGGCGTCGTTCTCCGGAGCGGGACCGATCACGATCCCGGCGACGGGAGCCGTCGGCCGCGACCGCAGCCTGTGGCTCGCCGACCGGGCCGCCGCCTCCCGGCTGCCCGGCTGGCAGTGACGCGGTCCGCGGACGACCTGTCCCGTAGACCTGTCCCGTAGACCTGTCCCGTGGGCCCGGTACGCGTGCCGGGCCCACGGGACGGCACCGGCGGATCAGGTCAGGATCTTGTCAGGTCAAGATCTTGGTCTTGCCCCGCTCGAACTCGGCCTCGCTGATGATCCCCCGGTCGCGCAGGTGCGCGAGCTTGCCAAGTTCGTCGGCGTCGCTCGTCGTCCTGGCGGCCTCCTGGAGGTAGGCGCGCCAGGCCTGTTCATCGCGCTGCGCTGCGGCGCGGCTGCGCTCGTGTATACTTCCACCCCGCACGATCAGGTAGGCGATCACGCCGAGCCAGGGCAGCACCACGATCGCGACCGTCCAGGCGGCCTTCGCCCATCCGGACAGATCCTGGCTGCGGAACACGTCCATGATCACGAAAAACAGCAACCACAGCCACAGGATGAAAGCAAAAAACCACAGCATATAGAGGAAGACGCTGAGCAGCGGAAAATCGGGATCCACGGAGTACCTCCTGTCCACGCCGTGGTCGGGCGGTGGCCTGGGCGGGCCACGGTCGTCCCGGCGTCCTGGGGCCCCGGTTCCGGCCCGGACCCGGTTTCTGACCCGGTCCGTTCATACCCGCGCCGGGCCGTCCCGCCGTCGCGCCACCTCACCCGCCGGGGGTGGACCGCCCAGCGCACTCACCCGCTCACCCGACAGCCCGCTCACCCGGCAGCCCGCTCACCCGGCGGTCCGGCCAGCCGGCAGCCCCGGTCAGCCTGGGGGCGCGGGGGACGATGGGGACACGG
>NZ_CDXDOR010000213.1:0-6097 GCF_978021225.1 Frankia sp. CeTa3Moorea
GTCCCGGCCGCCCCGGACGCGGCCACCGCAGCTTCGATCACCCCCGTCCCGGCGCCCCCGGTCTCGGCCACGCCGGGTTCGGCCGCCGCGTCCCCGGTCGGCCAGCGGGTGCGGGTACCCAAGACCGCGGAACTCGTCGCCAGCCAGCTGCGGCGGCGGATCATCCGCGGCGAGCTCAGCGAGGGTGACGCCCTACCGCCCGAACCCACGCTGATGGCGCAGTTCGGGGTCTCGCGCCCCACCCTGCGCGAGGCGTTCCGGGTGCTGGAGGCGGAGGCGCTAATCTTCGTGCGGCGCGGGGCCCACGGCGGCGCGCGGGTCCACACCCCGAGCCCCGAGGCCGCCGCGCGCTACGCCGGTCTCGTCCTCGAACACCGCGGCGCCGCCCTGGGCGACGTCCACCAGGCCTGTGCCGTCATCGAGCCGCCGTGCGCGGCGCTGCTCGCCGAACGGCGTGATCCCGCCGACGTCGCCCGGCTACGCCAGCTCCTCCACGAGGGTGACGAGGCCGCCGACCATCCCGTCGCGCTCGCCTCGGCCCAGGCCGCCTTTCACCTGGCCGTGGTGGAGCTGACCGGAAACAAGACACTGACCGTGATCACCGGGATGCTCCAGCATCTCGTGGAGCTCACGAACAGCCACGGCGGTCACCCCGGTGCCGACAACCGTCCGGAGGAGACCAGTCTCGCCGCGGTCGCCACCGATGACCGATCGTCCGCCCGTGCGACCCGCCGGATGCACGCCACGCTCATCGACCTCATCGAGGCCGGCGACACGCAGGGCGCCGCCGATCTCTGGCACCGGCACCTCGCCGCCCCCGACCACGCGATCCCCGGCGGTCCGGCCGACCGGTGCGTGCTGGACCTGCTCAGCTGAATCGAACTGCTGAATCAAACTGTGGAGGGTTGGTCACGGTTTCCAGGCCGCCGGCCGTGCTTAACCCTCCACATTTTCGGCGGATCGACGGACCGACGGATGGTGGGCGGCGGGCCACACCGTCCACTGGGTCACCGGCCTCGCCGGGCGCCATCCGGTGAAGCCACCGATCGGGACCGCCCGACTCACTGACAACCGGACCAAATCACCGCCCAGGCGGGCGTGCCAGGAGACGAGGAGCGCCTCGGACTCGAGGGTGACGGCGTTGGCGACGAGTCGGCCACGTCCGCCCAGCGCCGCCCAGCAGGCGTCGAGCAGCCCGGGGGTCGTAAGGCCGCCCCCGATGAAGACGGCATCCGCCGCCGGCAGCCCGGCCAGGGCCTCGGGCGCCCGGCCGGGCACGATCCGCAGCGCCGGCACGCCGAGAGCCGTGGCATTGCGCCGGATCCGGTCGGCGCGCTCCGCCCGCGGCTCGATCGCGATCGCACGACAGGTGCCATGGGTGCGCATCCACTCGATCGCGATGCTGCCCGAGCCCGATCCGACGTCCCACAGCAGTTCGCCCGGGACCGGTCCGAGCCGGGCCAGGGTCACCGCCCGGATCTCCCGCCTGGTGAGCTGACCGTCGTGCTCGAACGCGTCATCAGGCAAGCCCGGCGTCCGCGGGCGGTGCGGGGCGGACGGCGTGGGCACCGGCTCGACAGCGACGACGTTGAGGTCCGCCGGCTCGCGCAACGGCACCTGCGGCACGACCGACCCTTGCGGCACGACCGAGGCGGCCCCGCCCAGGTGCTCCACGGCGGCCCAGGCCCGGGCACCGGCCTCGACCCAGGCGGAGGCGGGGGCGCTCTGGCGCGCCTCGTCCGGCCCCCCGAGCCGGTCGAGAACCGTCAGCAGGCTCTCGCCGTACCCGCGCCCGACGAGCAGGGTGGCGAGCTCGACGGGCGTGGCCCGGTCGGAGCTGAGGACGAGCAGCCGTCGACGCGGCGCCAGTGCGGCCTGCACCTGCGCGAGGGGGCGCCCAACCGCGCTCACCACGTCGACGTCGTCCACGGCCCACCCGAGCCGCGCGCAAGCCAGGGAGAGCGACGAAGGATGGGGCAGGACCCGCACCCGGTGCGCTCCCAGCAGCCGGACCAGAGTGGTGCCGATCCCGAAGAACATCGGATCACCACTCGCGAGAACACAGAGCTCACCCCGCCCCGCCTGACCGCCGGTGCCGGCGTGCCCGGCCAGCAGGCGGGGCAGGGCCGGCAGCAGCGGGGACGGCCACGGCACCCGCCGGCCTCCGACGGGCTGGCCGTCGATCCTTTCGGGCACGAGGGCAAGCTGGCGATCGGCGCCGAACAGCACGGCCGCCCCGCGCACCACCTCACGGGCCGTCGGCGCCAGCCCCGCCCAGCCGTCGGCCCCAATACCTACCACGGTGACGCGCACAGCGGAGGGGATTGAGTCGGCACCGATGTCGGCGGAGCTCACCGGCCCGGGGGACCCGAATCTGGTGACGTCACCGGATCCGGGCGCGGTCGCCGACATGGCGGCAGTATCAGACACAACAGGCGAGCGTAGCGCGTCGGTCAGGAGGATCAAGAATAGCTGTGCGCCTCGTCCGGACAGACCTGGTCGGCGACCTCCGCCACCTGCCGCGCAACCGCGTCCCACCGCGTCGCGGCGGGTCGCGGCGGGTCGCGGCGGGTCGCGGGTATATCAGCCGCCGCCGGGCACGGAGGCCGCCGACGGCCAGGGGATGGAAAATCACCACCGTATCGGGTAGCAATTCCTGGTGAAATGCGATCCTCGACACGTTGCACGCCGGCTCCGCGATCGGTGTGGCCTTCGAAGTCCGGATCGCAGACGGACCCAGGAACAGGAAGAGCAGACATCTGTACGCCAGGATACCAGGAGCGCTCCGGGACCTGCGCATAGGATGGCCGGGTAAATTCTCACATGGCCCGATCGCGCCAGGACGTTTGAAGCCCAAACGCAGCATCGGGCACCATGGCGTTCATGCTTATTCACACGTGACCGACGACACGCACCCCCGGCCGGCATGGTCGTACCCTGAGAAGATGGAGACGTCGCACTCTCGACGGAGAGCGGACGGCTCCGCGACCCGACTCCTCGCCGGTTGCCTGAGCCCTACCCTTCCGTGTCCAGAAGAGATATTCCAAGTCGTTCTCGGCTCCAGCTTTCCGGGATTTTGTCCCACTCCGTACCGAGCGCTACCGGCTGGCCCTGACTTTGATCCGTGGCGGCCTTCTTCGTTGTCCGTCGACCCGTCGCCGAAACGGACGAAGGCGAACGCCCGGCGACGGACGCGGCTGTCGCCGACGCGTCGTTTCCTCATTGAATAGGACGCTGGGAGTTTGCATGCGCGATACGCGCGAAATCCAGGCACGATCGCCGCGCGGCACCGGTGCTGGGGCGAGCGAGGCGTGGCGTCTCCGGCTGGCCGGCCGATCGGAGGCGGCCCAGTGCGAGCTCCTGCTGGACCTGATAGCCGGCCGGGTCGCCGTGCTGACCGAGCGCAGCGGCGACGCGGCCATCCTCGGCCGGGAATCCTCCTGGCGTGGTCTCGGGGTGTACCGCGGCATCGCCGATCGGCTGCGGGACGAACTGTCCGCGGCGACGGGTCTGCGCCTGCCCGCCACGCTGTTGTTCGACCGGCCCTCCCCCGAGGCCCTCGCCGGCCATCTGCGCCGTGAGTTGCTGGGTATCGACGAGCCCGCCGCGACCACCGCCGTCCCCGCGGCCGTTCCCGCGGCCGTCGCCGTTCCCGCCACCGGCGAGGTCGGCTCGGAGCCGTTCCGGGGCCATGATCCCGTCGTCATCATCGGAATGGCCTGCCGGCTGCCCGGCGGCACCGACTCACCAGAAGCCCTGTGGGACCTGGTACGAGAGGGCCGGGATGCCGTCGGCGGCCTGCCCGACGACCGGGGCTGGGACCTCGACGCGCTCTACGATCCTGATCCCGATCAGCCTGGCACCGCCTACACCCGCCATGGCGGGTTCCTGCCCGGCATCGCGCTGTTCGACCCGGGATTCTTCGGTATCGGTCCGCGCGAGGCGCAGGCCGTGGACCCGCAGCAGCGGCTGATGCTGGAGATCTCCTGGGAGGTGCTGGAGCACGCGGGCCTCGACCCACGGTCGCTGCGGGGCAGCCGGACCGGCGTCTTCACCGGGGTGTCGCTGCAGGACTATGGCCCCGCCTGGCATGCGGCGCCCGCCGAAGCCCAGGGACAGCTGCTCACCGGCAACGCCTCCGGCGTGATCGCCGGCCGCGTCTCCTACACGCTCGGCCTGGAAGGGCCCGCGTTGACCATCGACACCCAGTGTTCCTCGTCCCTGGTGGCGGTGCATCTGGCCGGCCAGGCGCTGCGGGCCGGCGAATGCGACCTCGCTCTGGCCGGTGGGGTGACCGTGATGTCGACCCCAGGGATCCTGGTGGAGTTCAGCCGCAAGCGGGGCCTGGCGCCGGACGGGCGGTGCAAGGCGTTCTCCGCCGACGCCGACGGCACCGGCTGGGCCGACGGCGCGGGCGTGCTGCTGCTGGAACGGCTCTCCGATGCCCGCCGTAACGGCCATCACGTCCTCGCGGTCCTGCGTGGCACCGCGATCAACCAGGACGGCGCCAGCAACGGGATGACCGCGCCGAACGGCCTGTCCCAGCAGCGCCTGATCCGCCAGGCGCTGGCCAACGCGGGGCTGCGCGCCGCCGACGTCGACGCGGTGGAGGCGCACGGCACCGGCACGACGCTCGGTGACCCGATCGAGGCCCGGGCCGTCATCGCCACCTACGGCCAGGACCGAGCCACCTACGGCCAGGACCGTGCGGCGCGGCGGCCCGTCTACCTCGGGTCCCTGAAGTCGAACATCGGCCACACCCAGGCCGCCGCCGGCGTCGCCGGGATCATCAAGATGGTGCAGGCGATGCGGCACGGCGTCCTGCCGCGGACCCTGCACGTGCGCGAGGCGTCCCCGCACGTGGACTGGTCGGCGGGCGACGTCGCCCTGCTCACCGGGAACGTCCCCTGGCAGCGCCAGGATGGCCGGCCGCGACGGGCGGCGGTGTCAGCGTTCGGGGTAAGCGGCACCAACGCTCATGCCGTGCTCGAGGAAGCACCCCCCGGGCCGGGAACGGACGCCGTGGGTGCGGACCGCGCCGGGGAGAACCCGGCGAGCGCCCCGGTGCCTGTCGTCCTGTCCGGCCGCGGCGACGCGGCGCTACGTTCGGCGGCCGCCCGGCTCGGCACGCACCTGGAGCGCCATCCCGAGATCTCCCCCCTGGACGCGGGATACACCCTGGCGGGTCGCACCCACTTCGAGCACCGCGCCGTCGCCGTCGTCCGCGGATCGGCGGCGTGCAGCAGCGGCACGCACCTGGCCGGGACCGGGACCCTGACCGGGATCCTGGCTGCTCTGGCCGAGGCCCGCCCCACCGCCGGGCTGGTCCTGGGCACGGTCCGACCGGCGCTGAGCCGAAGCGGAACCGCTCGGGGCGCAACCGCCTTCCTGTTCACCGGGCAGGGTAGCCAACGCCCCGGGATGGGCCGCGAACTCCATGCGGCCTACCCGGCCTTCGCCGACGCCCTCGACGACGTCTGTGCCCACTTCGCGCCGCATCTCGAATACCCACTGCGCGACGTCATGTTCGCCCCCGCCGGTTCCCCGGGCGCGGCGGCGCTCGACCGCACCGAGTACACCCAGCCCGCGCTGTTCGCCTTCGAGACCGCGCTGTTCCGGCTCCTCGAATCCTGGGGTCTCGCCCCGGGGATCCTCGCCGGGCACTCCATCGGCGAGCTCACCGCCGCCCACGTCGCCGGAGTGTGGGCCCTCGACGACGCCTGCGCTCTCGTCGCGGCCCGCGGCCGGCTCATGCAGGCCTGCCGCGCCGGCGGAGCCATGACCGCCATCCGCGCCGGCGAGGCGGAGGTCGCCGAGTCCCTCGCCGGGCTCGCCGGGCGGGTCGAGATCGCCACCGTCAACGGCCCGAGCGCCACCGTCATCGCCGGCGACGCCGACCTCGTCGAGCGCGTCGCCGTCGGCTGGGCCGAACGCGGCCGCGCCATCAGGCGGCTGACGGTCAGCCACGCTTTTCACTCCCCGCACATGGACGACATGCTCGACCGGTTCCGAGCCGTCGCCGAGAAGATCATCTACTCCCCGCCGGCCATCCCCGTCGTCTCCACCCGGACCGGCGACCTCGGCCTCCAGGCCGGGC
>NZ_CDXDOR010000214.1:0-6082 GCF_978021225.1 Frankia sp. CeTa3Moorea
CGAGAATCGAGGCTGGTGCGATCCCCGTGGTCAGGGTGCCCGACGTGGACAACGCGTGGATCCAGGTCGGACCGAAGCCGCCAGCCACCATGCTCAGCCCCGCGGCGAGCGCGACCGCGGCGGCATCGGCCGCGAGCAGCACGGCGCCGGCGCGGATCGGGCGTCGCGCCGGCCGGGCGGCCCGCAGATGCGCCAGCACCAGCCAGGCGACGCCGAGGAGGGCGGTTGCCTTGACGCTTCCGGCCACGCCGACCAGCGCCGTCGCGGCGGCGCCGAGCGCGGCCTGCCGAGCCGTCGGCGTGCTTTTTCCCTCCGGGCCGGACGCCGGTGCCGAGACGAGCCGTCGGCGGTCCACCACCAGCGCCGCCACGAGCAGCGCCGCGGCCGTTGCGTCGAGGTGGGCTCCGCCGATCAGGTGCACGACGACGACCGGATTGGCCGCGACGAGCACCATGACCAGGGCCCGTCGGCCCGGCTCCGGTCCGGCGAGCCGTAGCGTCAGGACGACCATCGCGATCGTTGCGAGGATCGCGACTATCTTGAGCAGCGTGACCGTCCCGGCCGGCCCGCCGCCGAGGGCCGCGGCGCTCTTCTCCACGGCGACCGCGGCACCGCCATAGGGCGCATGGGTGTTCCACCACCGGGGGTCGACGGCCCGGACGAACGCCGAGCCCGAGCCCTCAGCGGTCAGCAGGGCGGAGACGCCGTGTGTCGCCGGATCCAGGCCGAGCCTCGCCAGCTCACCCTGAGCGGCGTAGGCGTAGATGTCCCGGCTGAACAGCGGCGGGCCCACCGCGAACGGGAGGCTCCAGACGATCACCGCCGCGAGGGCGGCCCGCGGGGAGGTGCGCCCGGCGATCGTCGCGCGCACAAGCCCGCCCCAGCACAGACACAGAGTGATGATGCCCAGGGCCGCCAAGCCGGCCAAGACGCCCCTTGCGGTATCCGACGGGGCCGCCGATGGGAGAATGCCCCACCAGGAGGAAGGGTCGGTCGTGTGCGGATCGCGCGAACCGAGCCGACCCTCGCTCACCATGGCCACGGCCGCGGCGCCGCCACCGGCGAGGACCAGCAGGGTCACCCTGGTCGGGGCCCGGATGCCGGCAGGTCGGGGCCGGCCGCTGCCTGGTCCGGACGGGACGGGCGTGGCCTGACGCCGCCCGCGGGGCAAGCTGTCGGGTGATGACCGGTCGGAGACGGCGGATGGACTGTCGTCGGTGCGTGGGGGGGTCGCGGGTGACAACGCTCGCGACCCCCGGTTCCTCGCCTGACGCCATCTCGGGGGGGCGGGCGGCGTCGACCGCCCCGGCGACGGGTGGGCCCGGGCACCCCGGGTCGGAGCCTCGCGTGGCCACACTGCCCCAGACCCCTTCCATCGCCCTCGAGCCGCCGCGGCACCGCGGACCGTTCGTGCGGGGTGTTCTCGCCGTCGTCGTGGCGGTTCGCCGCTGGCCCTGGATTCTGACCGCCGCGCTCTGCCTGCTGTGCATCGGTCTCGGCATCACCGGTCCGGACACCCCCGCCCAGGAGTACCGGGTCTGGCTGTTCCGGCACGGCGGAGTGGTGCTCTGGGACGATCAGTGGTACGGCGGTCACACCATCCCCGGCTACAGTGTGCTGTTCCCCCCGCTCGGTGCGCTTGTCGGGGTACAGCCGCTCGGCGCGATCTCCTGCGTCGCCTCGACGATGATCGTGACCCGGTTGCTCCGCGGTCCTGGCCGGCGGGCCGGGCATGATCTGGTCCTTGTCTGGTTCGCGGTCTCGACGGTGGCGAACCTCGTCGTGGGCCGCATGCCGTTCGCTCTCGGGATGGCCTTCGGCGCGCTGGCGCTGGTCGGCGCGCGGGAACGGCACACGAAGCTGACCTGGATCGGCGCGGTCCTGTCGTCGCTGGCGTCTCCGTTGGCCGGCGGCTTCGTGCTGCTCGTCGGCCTCGCGTTGCTGCCGACGATCGGATGGCGCCGCGCGCTCCCGTTCGTCGGCGCCGGATCCGGCATCATCGTCGCGCTTGCGTTTCCCGAGGACGGGTACCAGCCCTTTCCCGCGGTCACCTTCCTGTCGCTGTTGACCCTCATCGCGGTCGGCCTGCTCATCGTGCCCGGGCACGCCCGGCTCATCCGGCCCATCCGGCACGGCCTGTTGCTCTGGGCGGCCGCGGCAGTGGTCTTCTTCTTCGTGCCCACCCAGGTCGGCGGGAACATCACCCGACCGGCGACGCTGCTCGCCGGCCCCGCCGCGGCGTTGTTGCTCGCCGAACGCCGCCGCGTCCTCGCGGTCGCGGCGATCCCGCTGATCGGCTGGCAGATCGGGCCGGTGCACGGGGCGCTGCTCGTCCACGGCGATCCGTCCGGGTCGAAGGCCTACTACACCGAGCTCCTCGACTACCTCGACCGCGGCGCGCCGGTGCCGGCCGGGCGGGTGGAGATTCCCTTTACCCGGGCCCACTGGGAGGCGCGCTTCGTCGCCCCGTCCGTACCCATGGCCCGCGGCTGGCTGCGCCAGCTCGACAGCAAGTACAACGCGCTGTTCTACGACGGCACACTGAACGCCGAGACCTACCACGAGTGGCTGCTCGCCCGCGGCATCCGCTACGTCGCCCTCCCCGACGTCGAGCTGGATCCCTCCGCGGTCGCCGAGGCCAGGCTGCTGCGGGCCGGTCTGCCCTATCTCGAGCTCGCCTGGCAGAACGCGCACTGGAAGGTGTGGCTCGTCACCGACTCCCCGGGTCTGGTACAGGGACCGGCCTCACTCACCGAACTGGGGGTGAGTTCGGTCGCGGTCGACTTCCACGCGCCCGGGGTCGCCACGGTGCTCGTGCATTACACCCCCTACTGGCAGCTGTCGGGGGGCACGGCGTGTGTCTTCCGGGCGGCCGGGGGCTGGACGGGCATTCTCACCGAGTCGTCCGGACCGGTGCGCCTGTCCGCCCGGCTGTCCGTCGACGGCCTGACCCGCGCCAGCGCCCTGGACTGCCCGGTCGGTCAGCGCGTCTCCTGACCTCTCGGGGCGGCTGTCGGCGGGCGGGTGTCTCAGCCCCTCTAGGACGTCCGGGCGCCGGGTGTCCAGGTGACCGGATGTCCAGGTGACCGGGTGACCGGGTGGCCGGACGAACTCACCGGGCGGCGGGTTCGGACACCAGATCCGCGACGACGATGGTGGTGTCGTCCCGGGCACCGGCCAGCAGGGCCGCCTCGACGAGCGCGTCCGCGGCCCGCTCGGGCGGCTCGGGCCCCAGCGCGCTCAGCAGGCCGTCGAGCTGTTCCGGGCTCATCACCTTGGTGATGCCGTCGCTGGCGAGAACGACCCGGTCACCGGCGCGGACCGGCTCGCTGAAGATGTCCGCCTCGATCTCGTCAGCGAGCCCGACGGCGTTGAGCAAGGGACCGTTGCGGATCGCGTGCGGCGTGGTCAGTGCCCGCGGCCGTCCCTTGCCGGGCTGCAACCACACCGAGCTGTCACCCACGTGCGCGACGGTGAGGTACTCGCCGGTGCTCTGCTGGCGTCCGAGGATGACGACGTCCAGCGTGCAGGCCATGCCGAGCCAGGCCGGCTCCTCGCGAGCCCGGGTCCGGACCACCCAGTTCGCCCGTTCCACGGCCTTGCGCAGGCCCTCAAGCGGATCCTCGGCGTACTGCGGGCGGAAACCCGCCACCGTGGTGACCGCCAGCGTGGACGCGATCTGGCCGGCAGCCTCGCCACCGACCCCGTCCGATACCGCCAGCAGCCCGTCGACGACGACGAACGCGTCCTCGTTGGGACCGCCGCGTCTGCCCCGGCGGGTGCGCCCCGCGGCGGCGAGTCGCAGCGCGGCGGCCGTCGTCTGCTCCGGCTCGATCGCCATGAGATCGCCCGCCTGCCCCCTCGGGGGAGCGGGCGGAGCCACGGGGATGGTCGTCGCCGTGGGGGAGCTCTCCCACGGCGTGTCCTCAACCGTTCGGGTCGGCTCGGCACCGCGCGGAGCCGGCGCGTGTTCCCCGGGTGGCGGGAGGGGATAGTCGCCGGTCGCCGGGTCGTAGTAGCGGGTGGCATCCGCCCGTTCGTCACCGAAGGCACCGGGCCCGAGGTGCGGCTGACCGGCGGGCGGTGGCGTCCAGCCGGTGGACTCGGGATCGCGGTCGCCTTCACCGCCGCCGACGGAAACCTGCGAGGTCACATCCCCTCCCCATGCCGCGCCTGCGTCCGGGACGCCGCTCGCGCTGTCCGCTGACCTGTCCGTCGTGTTGCCCGTCGCACCGGTTGCCGAGGAGACCGGCGTCGGCTCGGCGAAGCCGGGGACGATCCCGTCGGGCGGGGTGACGTCAGAGCTGTCACGGATCGGCACCGTACCGTATCGGTGGCGCTGATGGTCGAGGCCACGGGAGCGTCGCTGGTTCTCTCCGGGCCGGACGGGTCGGTTGTTGAGGATGACGAAGACCAGCCCACCCACCAGCAGCACCACAATGAGCATGATCGGTACCAGCGGGCTACCCATGGCCTCCGTCCTCGCCGTAGCAATTACGATCACGCTGTAGGACGTGTCGCCAGCCGTCTTCCTTCATACCTAAGGGCATCAACTCAGAAGAGACCGGGTATGTGTCGCGACACCGACACAAGTGCTGCGCATTGTTCCAGACTTGGGCGCGGCCGAGTAGGGCCGGCGCCCGGGCGGCCCCGCCGCGAGGCGGGCGCCACGAAGGATGCCTCCGGTGACGCCACGAAGGATGCCTCCGGTGAACGGTGACGGCCCGTGTCGGGGGGCGCGAGACGGTGATTGTTCGCCGCCGCATCAGCGCACCACGGTGATGAAGATTACCAAGGTCAGGCACAACGTCACGGTGAGCACGGCGGTCATGGCGAGCCTGGTGGTTCTGGCGCGCCACGGGAGCAGGCGGCGCCTGAGCGGTGCGGGTCGGCTGATCGCGGCGATCACCTGGCTCTCGACGAAGCCGGGCAGCTCGCTCGCGGCCCGCAGCCGCGGGTCGTCGGGGAGGTAGAGCGCCACCAGTCGGCGCACGACGCGTTCCAGGTCGGCGGGGAAGGGGCGATCTGCCTCCGATCCCCGCACTGTTCGGCGGAAGTACCTCTCCGCCGCTCTGGCCAGCTCCGGATCCGTCAACGGCTCCTCCTCCGGATAGGCGGTTCCCTGGCCCGGGGCACCGTCCCGGCGGATGGCTTCGTGCAGATCCCAGGCGTCGTCCCAGTTCGGAACGTGTCGGACCAGCAGCCCGAAGACGCGGGCCGCGTTCAGCTGGCCAAGCCGGCAGGCCCGGAGGAATGCGATCGCCGGATCGGGACCGTCCGGCCAGGTCGGCGAAATGCGGGCGGTGAGCTCCGCACCCAGGACATGTAGATCGTTCTCGAGCGCTCCGGGCGGACCGGGTTCGTGGGACGCGCCGGGCAGGTAGAGGCCGGCGATGCGCCGCACGGTCTGCGTCAGCGGCCCGTCGCCTTGTCCCGACGCGGCCTGGACTGCGATCAACCGATCGAAATACGGGCGGGCACCGGCTCCGAGCACCTCCGCATCAGGGGCCCGCGACGCGGGCTGGCCGGGTGGCCCGACCGGGGAGGCCCCAGCGTAGGCCCCCGCGTAGGCGATGTCATCGCGGATGTCCTCGGCGGTATGCCATCCCGGGGCGTAAAGGACGAGCAGCCGGAACGCATCGGCTCCCCGGGCATGGGTTTCGCGCAGCAGGCGCACGACTTTCGCTGCGGCCGACTCAGGGGGCCACTGCGACCCGCCACCCGTCGGCGCGGCGCCTGTTACCACTTCGTCTGCCAGGGCTCTGGCGAACTCGAAGCCCTCGGGCAGGCCGAACAGGTCGAAGAGGGCCCGCAGCGTCTGATGGATCAGATCGATGCGGCGCCCGGCCCAGACGGCGGGGTCTACCGCGGCCGCCGCCGGGATCGCGAGCGCGGCGAGCCCCGCGACCAGCCTGGTCAACATCTCCACGACCTCGCGCTGCATCGTCGTCACCGCGCGGTGCACCGCGTCGACGTAGGCAGCGCGGTCATGGTCGCTCTGGTAGGCGTCCGGGGCCAGCCGTCGAGTGATGGCCTGAGTGACGTCGCTCGCCGCGCGGGCCAGGACATCGGTACGGCGGCC
>NZ_CDXDOR010000215.1:0-6079 GCF_978021225.1 Frankia sp. CeTa3Moorea
GGGTCGGCGCGACCGCGGCCCGGGAGCGGCCCAGGCGGGCGGGGTGGCCGCTCACCCGCGCCGGGACGACCGGCGGCGACGGCGACGGCGGATCCCACCCACCAGGAGCAGCACACCTCCACCGACGAGAACGACCCGCTCCCAGCGCACCACCCGAACCACAGTGGCTCCGCCGGAGGGCCCGGGCACCGCCCTGCCGCCCAGGGCACCCCCGGTCAGCGTGCCCGCATCCCCCCGCCGGGCCAGGCCATCGGCTCCGATGCCGGCTCCCAGTTCGGGAAGCGCGGGCCCCGGGCCGATCCCGAGGACCGGACCGTACCTGTGGCGCAGTTCGGCGGTCTTCGCCCGCAACTGCACCTGGGCCCGCTCGGCGACGCGGCGCGGGCTGACGATCTCCGCGATGGAATCGATCGTCTCCGCCAGTTCGGCGCGGGTCTCTTCGATCTGTTGCTGGATCACGGCCGGGTCCTGCGGCACCGATGTCGCCCTCTCGTCCGTTGCGAATGGCGGACGCGCTCCCGCGGCTGGCGTCGATCGGCGTCGATGGACGCCACGGACATCTCCGTCGGGTGCGACCGGCCTGCAACGATCGTGCCAGACACATCATCGCCCGGCGAGACCAAACGGCCAGTGGCGCGACACGTCACGCGGGCGCACCGACGCACGACGTCTCGCCCCGTCCAATCCCGGTCTCCGTACCGCGCAGATGGCGCCGCGGGCGGAAGCGACCGCCCACCGGAATCCGTCCGGCGGGACATTACGCTGAACGCTGTGCGCGAGGGCCAGCGGTGGTCTGGCCCGGGTGGGCATCGCCCGGGCGACTCCCACCGTTAGCACCTGCTGAGCACCTGCTGCGGTCAGACGGACACGTTTTCCGCGGCCCCGGTCCGTCCTGCCCGGCCCTGTCCTGGAGCGTCATGTCCCTGGTCCACCATCCTCGTCACGACACGGGTTCCCGTCACGGCGCCGGTTCCCCGCCCGGGCAGTTCCCCCCGTCGCGCTCCCCGCGGCGCCGTCCGGCACTGGCCGGAACCATTGCCACGGTCCTGGTCGCCTCCTCGATGGCGCTGCTCACCGCCTGCGCCGGCTCGGGAACCGACACCGGAGTGAAGATCGTCGATGTGGGGAACGGAGGCGACAACGGCGGCCTGCACGGCACCGCCCCGGCCAGGAGGCTGGCCAAGCCGGCCCTCAACCTCACCGACACCGACGGCCGTCCCTTCGACCTGCGCGCACGCACGCAGGGAAAGATCACCATGCTGTTCTTCGGCTACACCCACTGTCCGGACGTCTGCCCGACCACGATGGCGGACATCGCGTCGGCACTCGGCGAGGTGAAACCGGACGTGCGTGACCAGGTGACGGTCGTCTTCGTGACGACCGACCCTGATCGGGATACGGAGGTGGTCCTCAGTCGTTGGCTTAAGCAGTTCAACGCAACCTTCATCGGCGCCCGCGGTCCGTTCGACCGGATCCGTACCGAGGCCGAGGCCCTGGGCGTTCCCCTGGAGAAACCGGAGGTCCAGGCCGACGGCTCCGTTCTGGTCACCCATGGCGCCCAGGTCATCGTCTTCTCTCGGGATGACAGGATCCGCGCGCTGTACCTGGCGGGGACCAGCGTCCAGGACTACATCGACGACCTGCCCAAGCTGACCGCCGAGCGGTCCGGATCAGAAGAAGCACGGACTTGAATCCGATCATCTACAGCCTTGTCACCCCCATGCAGCCGGCCAGTCGCGCCGTCTCCACGGTGTTGCGCCTCGGCCTCGGCGTGGTCTGGCTGGTCGCCGGGCTGTTGAAGGTCAACGACCCGGACGGGATGGTGCGCTCCGTGCGGGCGTTCCGCATCCTGCCCGATGCCCTCGTGCAGCCGATCGCGTACGGCGTCCCGTTCCTGGAGATCGCCCTGGGGATGCTGCTCGTCGTGGGGCTCGCCGTGCGGCTGTCCGCCGTCGTGTCCGCGGTGATGTTCGCCGTCTACATCGCAGCGATCGCGTCGGCTGCCGCCCGGGGGCTGCGGATCGACTGCGGCTGCTTCTCCTCCGGGGGTGATCTCGCTGCCGATGCCCCGACGCACTACACCTCCGAGCTGATCCGCGACAGCCTGCTGCTCGCCGCCGCCGGGCTGCTGGCCTGGCGGCCGAGCGGCTATCTGGCGGTGGACCGCCTCCTCGACCAACCGGTGAACGATCTTTCCGGGAGTACCGCTGATGGCTTCGAAGTCGAAGAAGACACCGTTGACGACCGGCGGTAGGGCCCCGGGCGGCAGCGCCGCGAAGCCCGACGCGCCCCCCCCGACGGGTGGGGGCAAGGCGGCCAGCGGACAGGAGCGACGGGCCAAGGCTGCGGCGGCGCGGGCCGCGGCGGCAGCGCGGGAACGGCGACGGCAGCGCGGCATCATCACCGGCGTGGTGCTGGCCGTTCTCGTCCTGGTCGGCGCGATCGGCTTTGCCGTCCAGAACTCCCGCGAGGAGTCGAAGCCGGTGGTCCTGCCGGCGAGCGCCACCGGCACCGATCACGGCATCGTCGTCGGGAAGGCGTCCGCGCCGGTCACCGTCGACATATACGAGGATTTCCAGTGCCCCATCTGCGGGACACTGGAGAAGACAACCGGGCCGACTATCGACAAGCTCCTCGACGACGGAAAAATCAAGATTGATTATCACATGATGTCGTTCATCGGGCCGGAGTCGAAGCGGGCGGCGAACGCGGCGGCGGCAGCCGCCAACGAGGGCAGGTTCCGGCAGTTGCACGATGTGCTGTACGCGAACCAGCCCGAGGAGCGCACCGGCGGCTTCACCAACGACACGCTCATCACGCTCGGGGCGAAAGCGGGGCTGACCTCGCAGGCGTACCGGAAAGCGGTCAACGAGGGGACCTACGACGGGTACGTCGCCAAGGTCGACGAGGACGCATCGAAGGCCGGCGTCACCGGCACGCCGACCGTCTTCGTCAACGGCAAGCGGCTGTCCGGGGAGCAGCTCACCCCGGAGGGCTTCCGCGCGGCGGTCGACGCAGCAGCCTGACAGGGCAGCCTGGCAGCGCAGCCTGGCAGCGCAGCCTGGCAGGGCAGCCTGGCAGGGCAGCCTGAGCAGATGGGGGACCAAGACACGCTCCATGGTGCACAGACCGTGCCCTGGTCCCCCGAATCTCGCCACGTTGGGGATCTGTCCGCTGGAGGGTTTGCCGTCCTGCGCAGGCCACGGCTACTTTTCGGACCATGACTGAGACTGCCAACGCCGCCCGTCTAGTCCCCGGCGACGTCGCACCCGACTTCACCCTGCCCGACTCCGAGGGGAACGAGGTGTCCCTGGCGTCCTACCGGGGACGGCGGGTCGTCGTCTACTTCTACCCGGCCGCGTCGACCCCGGGGTGCACGAAGCAGGCCTGCGACTTCCGGGACAGCCTCGCCCAGCTCGGCAACGCCGGCATCGACGTGCTCGGGATCTCTCCCGACAAGCCCGCCAAGCTGGTGAAGTTCCGCGACGCGGAAGCCCTGACGTTTCCGCTGCTCTCCGACCCGGAGCGGAAGGTGCTCGCCGCGTACGGCGCCTTCGGCGAGAAGACAATGTACGGGAAGAAGACCGTCGGCGTGATCCGCTCGACGTTCGTGATCGGCACGGACGGCACGATCGAGGTGGCGCAGTACAACGTCCGCGCGACCGGTCATGTCGCCAAGCTGCTGCGCGACCTGGGCCTCGCCGCCGCCTGACCGGGACCGTCCCTGAGGCGCCTGGCCGAACCCTTCCCACAGGCTTCGTCGATCGCTTCGTCGATCGCTTCGTTGACGGCTTCGTCAGCTCGCCGGTCGCAGATCCCAGCCCAGCAGCACGTTCTCCGGACGGCGCGGATCGACCAGCACGGGGATACGACGCGGGCGGCCCGACGATGCCGTCGCCGCCTCGCTCAGGTCGATGTCCGGGTCGGGAAGGACCGTGCTGCGCACCACCGGGTACACGTTGCCCCACGCGCCGGGGCGTTCGATGAGCAGATGAACCTCGGCGACCGGCCGGCCGTTCACCCGCAGGCCCGTGTCACGGACCGCGCAGACGGCCGCGGTCGTCGCCCGACCGGTGTCGATGAGCTTCAACGCCCGGTTCCGTTCGAGGAGGGCACGCTGGGCGGCGTGGCGGGGACCGGGGCCGACCAGCCGTGGGGCCTCGTTCCCGGCCTCGGCCTCGGTCCTGACGTTGGCCTCGGCCCTGACCTTGGTCGGCGGGCTCTCGACCTGTGCCGGTGCCTCGCCGGTGGGCGGAACGTCGGCGGGGGGCGGAACGTCGGCGGGGGCGGAGCGCGGGACCTCCGTGAGGGTCATATGAATCGTCTCCCAGTCGTCCTGGCCAAACCGGCGCGAAACAACCCTGCCGCCGGTCGGATAGCCGTGCGAGTCAGGCTGACGACAACGGCCCTCTCACGGTTGTCGTCCCGACGACCGTGGGACGAGCCTCGGTGACCGGCGGCGTGAGCCCTCTGGACTGCCAATATCTGTCCGGCCTGGCATCCGCCAAACCCGGCCGATACCGGTGAACCCCGTGAATGGGCCAATACGAAGGTTCGTGGCCGGGCTGGGGCAGCCTCCATGGCTACACACGGCTGTCCACGGCTGTCCACGGCTGTCCACGGTCCTGGTGAGAATGCGGGGCGTGACCCGGCGGGAGGCAGGGCGCCCCCCAGGTGAGGCGATCGCTACTCTGGAGGTCGCGCGGGAGTGGCGGAATGGCAGACGCAGCAGACTTAGGATCTGCCGCCTTCGGGCGTGGGGGTTCAAGTCCCCCCTCCCGCACCAAATAGATCTCTCTCGAACCCCGGCCAAGATCGGCCGTGGCGTCCGGCCCACCAGGGCCACCGCCACGGGCGTCTCGGCCGGGGTTTGCGCCGTTTCGGATCAACCGGGCCTGGACGACCGGATCAAGCAGCGTCGCCATCGGCTCGTGCAGGGCGGCATCCGTCACGATCACCTCGTCGTCGACCACGCTCACCAGGAGTCGCTCGAAGAAGAAGCGGTTGGCCAGCCGTCGCACCTGCGGCCCGCCTGCCCGGTAGACCTCGCTGGCCTGGCCTACCAGTTCCAAGGTCAGGCGCAAGGTCTCCTCGATATCGTCATACATCGTGGCGGCGGTGCGCAGCGTGCTTTCGGCCTGCCGCAGCTCCGTGGCGATCCGGGCCTGCTCCTCATGCGCCAAGTCTTCCGGGATGGAGCCGGTCACAACCCCACGAGCCAGCCGTCGCCGCTCGTCGGCCAGCTCCCCGACCCGGCGCTTGGCTCGGGCCACCTCCGGCGCGGCCTGGTCCTGCTGGTGCTGGATTTCGGCCCGCACGCCTTCCCGGATTGCCTCCTGTACTTCTTCCGAAATCCGCACCGTCTTCCAGTACCGTTCAACGGCCTCTTCCACCGCGTCCGCCAGCATTTAGGGGGCGGTGTAGGAGGTACGGCGGGTCTGGCGTCCCAGGCAATAGAAATAGAGGTACTGGCCCTTTGCATTCATCAGGGAGAGCCGCTCACCGCAGGCACCGCAGAACACCGTACTCTTGAGGTAGTGGGTGTGTACCCGCCGCTTCTCCCCGGCGACGTTGTGCAGCGCGAGCATCTCCTGTACCCGCATGAACAGGGCTTCGGAGATTAGCGGCTCATGGCGGCCCTCATATTCAATGCCCTTGAAAGTTACCTTGCCCATGTAGTAGCGGTTATTCAGCACCCGCGATACATGGGAGATGGCGAGTGGCCCCGGCAGCTTCTTCCCATGCGGAAGCACCTTAAGACCCTTTTCGGCCAGCGCGTCCGTGAGCTGTCGCAACGTCCACTCTCCGGTAGCGTACATCTCAAAGGCCCACCGGACATGCGGCGCGCGTTCTGGGTCAACAATGACAATTGCCACCTCCCGGCCGTCGATACGCTGACGGGTGTTCAGATAACCGACGGGTGCCCGCCCTGGTGTTCCTCCCACTTTGGCCTTTTGGGTCATACCTTTCAGGGCTTCGGTGGCCAGGTTGCGGGAGTAGAACTCCGCGATCCCAGCCATAATTGCGTGTAGCAGCTGCCCGCCGGGCGTCTCGTCAATATTTTCTTTGACGCTTATCA
>NZ_CDXDOR010000216.1:0-6073 GCF_978021225.1 Frankia sp. CeTa3Moorea
GTTAAGTTGACAGGCCCCCGCTTCGCGGGCGGCCCTCCCCCGACAGTTGAGCACCACAGGTGCACCCTGCTTGACAGTTCGAGCACCTGCACTGGCTACGCGACGTGATCTGGGAGGAGGACCGTTCCCTGCTGCGCACCGGCGACGGACCCGAGCTGATGTCCATCCTCACCAACCTGGTGATCACCCTGTTTCGAATACTGGGAGTAACCAAATTCAGAGACGAGACCTCCCGCAACCACCAAAACCCCCACCGAGCACTCCGACCCCTGCTCCTGTGACCCCCTCTGATCAGGCAAAACTCACCGCCCGACTTTGACGAGTCCCTGCTCCGGGTGGTCGGCGCGTCTCGGCCGGCGCCGGGCGGCGACGTGGGCCGCGTCGCCCGGCCGTGGCACTGCGCCCCGGCCGCGGTCCCTGCCGCTGCGCAGGCCGGTCTGAACTGTTACCTGGCTGGCCTATGGTGCCGTGGTGACACCCTCGAACCCGGACCCGTCCCCATCGGCGCCCGTCGGCGGTGATGTCGCCCCGACCGGCGTCAGCGTTCCAGCGGGGCGCGAGCGCCGCATCCCGCCGCCGGAGCAGTTCCGTGGGCCAGTCATTGCCCGGCGTGGCCAGGTGGAGCACTCCACCACGGATCAGCGCCTGCTCGACACCCGCAGCCCCTCGGGGTTCGTCCATTCCGACCCGTGGCGGGTCATGCGGATCCAGAGCGAGTTCGTCGAGGGTTTCGGCCTGCTCGCCGAACTGCCACGGGCGGTGACCGTCTTCGGCTCGGCCCGGATTCCCCCGGACAGCCCGTTCTACGAGCAGGGCCGGCTGCTCGGCGCCGCGCTCGCCGAGGCCGGCTTCGCGGTGATCACCGGCGGGGGGCCGGGCGCGATGGAGGCGGTGAACCGTGGGGCCCAGGAGGCCGGCGGCCTGTCGGTGGGCCTCGGTATTGAGCTTCCCTACGAGCAGCGGCTCAACGACTGGGTCGACCTCGGCGTCAGTTTCCGCTACTTCTTCGTTCGCAAGACGATGTTCGTGAAGTACGCCGAGGCGTTCGTGATCCTCCCCGGTGGGTTCGGCACGCTCGACGAGCTGTTCGAGGCGCTGACTCTGGTCCAGACCGGCAAGGTCACCCGGTTCCCGGTGGTGCTGATCGGCTCCGAGTACTGGTCGGGACTCGTCGACTGGATGCGGACGACCCTGTTGCCCGCCGGCCTGGTCCAAGAGCGGGACCTGCAGATCCTCTCGATCACCGACGGCATCCACGAGGCCGTGCGCATCATCCTGGAGGGAACCGCCGGGCACACCCGGCCCGCAGGTATGGATATTCCGTGAACATCTGCGTGTACTGCGCCTCCTCCGAGCTGATCGACCCCTCGTACGTCCTGCTGGCGGCCCAGACCGGCACCGAGCTTGCCCGGCGCGGCCACACCCTGGTCTCCGGCGGAGGCTCGGTGTCGTGCATGGGGGCGATCGCCCGGGCGGCGCGGGCCGGCGGAAGTTACACGGTCGGCGTGATCCCGCGGGCGCTGGTCGCGATGGAGGTCCGCGACCTGGACGCGGACGAGATCATCGTCACGGAGACCATGCGGGAGCGTAAGGCGCTCATGGACGCACGCTCGGACGCCTTCCTGGCTCTGCCCGGGGGCCTGGGCACCCTGGAGGAGCTGCTTGAGGTCTGGGTCGCCGGGGTCCTGCGCATGCACACCAAGCCCGTGGTGGTCCTCGACCCCGACGGGGTCTTTGCCCACCTGCGGATCCTCGTCGACGAGATGGTCGACCGCGGGTTCGTCCGCCCGCGCGCCCGGGACACCCTCCGCTGGGCGACCGGCATCGGCGAGGCGGTGGACTTCCTGGAGGCGGGTGTGACAGAGGCGACCGTCACCTCGCCCCCGCCCCCGACCCTGCGGGAGATCGTCGAGGGCGACTGAGCCCGTTCCTGTTCCTTGCCTATCCAGAGGGTTTCGTGTCCGAAAAATCCCTCTGGATAGGCTGGCTGGCTGGCTGGATAGGCAGGCTGGCTGGGTAGGCGAGGGCGGTCCTCAGGCGAGGCCGCGGCGGGCGACGGCGAGGTCGACGTCGCCCCGGATCGCCGCGACCATCCGCAGCGTCCGCCACGTCGCCGCCACCTGGTGCGCCCGGAAGACCCGGGCCCCGAGCCAGGCGCTGACCGCGGTCGCGGCCAGCGTGCCCTCCAGGCGTTCGTCGATGCCAGTGTCCAGGGTCTCCCCGACGAAGTCCTTGTTCGACAGCGCGACGAGCACCGGCCACCCGGTGGCGACCAGTTCCGGCAGCCGGCGGGTGGCCTCGAGGGAGTGGCGGCTGTTCTTGCCGAAGTCGTGCCCGGGATCGACGAGGATCGCATCCGGCCGGACCCCGAGCGACACCGCCCGCTCGGCGAGCCCCACCGTGGTGGCGACGATGTCGGCGACCACGTCGTCGTAGACCATCCGGTGCGGCCGGGTGCGCGGCGGCAGATGGCCGGCGTGGGTGCAGACCAGACCGGCGTCGAACTCGGCCGCGACCTCGGCGAGCGCCGGGTCCACCCCGCCCCAGGCATCGTTGAGCAGGTCGGCGCCCTCACACGCGACGACCCGTCCGACCTGCGCGCGCCAGGTGTCGACGCTGATGACCAGCCGGGGGTGGCGGGCCCGGACCTCGGCGACGAAGCCACCCACGCGGCGCAGCTCCTCGGTCGCACTCACCTCGCCGCCGGGCGCGGCCTTCACCCCGCCGATGTCGATGATCCCCGCCCCCTCGTCGACCGCACGGTCGACCGCAGCCAACGCCTCGGCCGCACCGTACGTCGCCCCGCGGTCGAAGAAGGAGTCCGGGGTGCGGTTGACGATCGCCATCACGATCAGCTCGGTCGGCTCGAAGGTCCGCGGACCCAGTCGTAGCGGATCCCGCCGTAGCGGGGCCGGGTGGGCAGCGTCGGCATGCACCGGGCCAGCCTGCCAGAATTACCGCGATCGGCGGGCCGTGGCACGATCGGATGCGTGGTGCTCGTCATCGAAATTGTGATCGTGGCCGCCGTCGTCTTCGCGGTGGCCGCGCTGGCCGTCGGTCGCTTCGATCGGCTCGCCCCGGCGCCGCCGGACGGCGCTCCCACCGGACTACCTGTCGGTACGGTAACAGCCGGTGACATTGCCCGCACGCGGTTCGGGATGGCGCTGCGTGGTTACCGGATGGCCGAGGTTGACGCCGTCCTGCTTCGGCTGGCCGACGAGCTGGCCTGGCGGGACGAGGAGCTGGCCCGGCGGGACGAGGAGCTGGTCCGGCTGGCCGCGTTCGCGCGCGTCGACACCGCGCCATCGCCGGACGGGCATCGGGTTACTCGCTCGCCACAGATCGACGAGTGATCGCCGCCGACTGTCCGTGGCATCCGCCGACTGTCCGTGGCATCCGCCGACTGTCTGTGGCATTACAATCGACTGTTGGTAGCCGGTCGATCTGGCCTACGCAGGGACACGTACAGGCGCCGCCGTCAACATCGATGCCCACCTCTCGATGTTGCGGCGGGCGACTGTTGTGATGCCGCGCAGAGACGTGTTTCGGTTTGCGGTCCGGTCTACGGGATAATCGTCGTCAGATGCAGGTCCGACGGCAGGAAGAGGTGCACCGATGGCGGCCATGAAGCCGCGGACGGGTGACGGTCCGCTCGAGGTGACCAAGGAGGGGCGCGGCATCGTCATGCGTGTCCCGCTGGAGGGGGGCGGTCGGCTCGTCGTGGAACTCACCGCCGACGAGGCGAGTGCGCTGGGGGATGCCCTGAAGACCGCGGTCGGTTAACCGTCCGTGTGTCCGTCCGTGTGCGCTGTCCTCGCGCCTGTCCCGCGGCAGCCGGGTCCCGTCGTGGTCCGGCGGTCCCGGCGAGTCCGGCTGTCCCGGCGAGAAGGCCGGCATGAGCATCGTTGATTCCGCGCCAGGCCCGGCGATCGACGGGCTCATCAGGCTTCCGCTCAGCGTCACCCTACGGTCCGCCACCGTCGCCGGCGTCGAGCCCGCGACCGTCGCCCTGGTCCTCGCGTCGTCCGAGAACGGACCCGTGTTCGATGAGACTGCCCGCGGCGTCGGTGCCGATCTAGGACTGGATCTCGCGCTGCTGGTCGAGTCCGAGTCCCTGCGCGGCGATGCGGGTTCGGTGCTGGTGGTGCCGTTGGCCCGGACGGCTCGGCCGACCCGGCTGCTCGTGGTCGGCATCGGCGCCGGTCAACCGGGTGACTGGCGGGCCGCGGGCGCCGCGCTCGCCCGCCGCGCCGGGGCACCGGACCGGCTCGCGGTGGTGGCGGAGCCCGGCGATCCGGGCCTGCGGGCCTTCACCGAAGGCCTGGCGCTAGGCGCCTACCGGGCCGCTGGAGTGCTCGACCCGGCTGGCGGAGTGCCCGACCCGGCTGGCCGGCCCGGGCCGGAGAACGGCGTGCCCGGCGACGTTATCGTGCTCACCGGTCGGGCGGACGAGCCTGGGGCGGCGGCCGCGGTCGACGCCGCGCGGGCGGTGGCCACCGGGGTATACATCGCCCGCGATCTGGTCAACATGCCGAGTCTGGTGAAGTCACCCGAGTGGCTGGCGAACCGTGCCGTGCGCATCGCCGCGTCGGCGGGTCTCGACGCGACCCTGCTCGGCCCCGGCGATCTTTCGGCGCAGGGCTTCGGGGGGTTGTGCGCCGTCGGTGAGGGTTCCCCTCGGCCGCCCTACCTGGTCAAACTCGAATATCACGGGCCACCGCGGACTTCTGGCGAGGCCGGGTTGGCGGGATCCGCCGGGTCGGCAGGGCCGGATGGTTCGTCGGCGGGCCGCTTCACCGATGGTCACCGGGTCCTGGTCGGGAAGGGAATCACCTTCGACTCGGGTGGGCTCTCCCTGAAGCCGGCCGTCCCGATGGCCGGCATGAAGACTGATATGGCGGGCGCGGCGGCGGTGCTCGGGGCGATGACCGCGTTGCCGGCGTTGAACGTGCCCGGGCGCGTCACCGGTCTGCTCTGCCTGGCGGAGAACATGATCGGTGCGACTGCCATGCGTCCCGGCGACGTCATCACCTGCTGGGGCGGGACCACGGTGGAGGTACTGAACACCGACGCCGAGGGTCGCCTGGTGCTGGCGGACGGCCTCGCCTACGCCGCGGGCGCGCTTGACGCGGATGTCATCGTCGACCTCGCCACGCTGACCGGAGCGATCGCCGTGGCGCTCGGCCGGCGCACCGCCGGGCTGTTCAGCTCGGACGACCAGCTGGCGGCGGCGCTGTCCGCCGCGGCGGACAGCGCCGGGGAACGGGTGTGGCGGCTGCCGTTGGTGGAGGAGTACCGGGCGGCGATCGACTCGCCGGTGGCGGACCTCGCCAACATCGGCCGGGCGCTGGACGTCGGGGGCGGTTCCATCACCGCGGCGCTGTTCCTGCGGGAGTTTGCGGGCCGGCGGCCCTGGGCGCATCTGGACATCGCGGGCACCGCACGGTCGGACGCCGACGACGGCGAGATCAGCCGGGGCGGCACCGGGTGGGGGGTGCGTACCCTGCTGACCTGGCTGTCGGGTGGGCCGTCCCAGGCACCGGCGGCCTGAGTAGAACCCCGGAACCCCGGAACCCCGGAACCCCGGAACCCCCAGACGGTCCCAGGTACCCCTGGGTGTTGCCGGGCCGCGAGGGGGATCTCAGGCCGCGAGACGCAGGAGCACGGCCTCGTATCCCCGGGCGATGTCCTCGGAGAGGACCAGGGAGACCCGGAGCACCACGGTGCGCTGGACGAAGACGTACTCGGTGACGAGCGGGTTGTCGGCGGTGACGGTGAGGAGCTTCGTCGCCCGCCGCTGCGCGCTCTCCGTGTCCGCGAAGACCTCGATTGAGCCGCCGCGCTCGATCGCGTCCGCGGCGCTCCCGGAGACCTCGTTGACGCCCACCCGCGGATCGCTGAAGGCGATTCTGCTGGTGTAGCCGTTCGTCCGGCCCAGGAGACGATCGGGGTCGGTGACCGCGGTGTAGACGACGGTGGTGTGCAGCGGCAGGCCCGCGCCGGCCAGCCGGATCGCCACCTGCTCGGCGGTAAGGCCGGCGAGGCCGCCTCCCGCGGCCGACGGGGTGGGTAC